>DASYDA010000311.1:0-18402 GCA_036499865.1 Dongiaceae bacterium
TTCACGCGCTTGGCGCCGGCGCGCAGCATGTTCGGCGTGGAGATATAGGTATAGTCGCCGTCGCCGAAGTTGAGCGTGCCGCAATCGAGGGTGCACATTTCCGGCAACAGCTCTTCAACATGGGCGAGGCGGGTAAGCGGACCGACCAGGTCGGTCGCCTTGCCGAACTTGAACGGGTCTTCGCCGCCGCCGATCTCGAGATCGCCGCCCATGCCGGCGGTCAGGTTGATGATGATGTCGGTGCCGGAGGAGCGGATGCGGTCGACGACTTCCTTGTACAGCGCGACGTCGCGGGTGCCCTTGCCGGTTTCCGGATCGCGCACATGGCAATGGGCGACGGTCGCACCGGCCTTGGCGGCCTCGATCGCGGCATCGGCGATCTGTTTCGGCGTCACGGGAATGGCCGGATGCTTGCCGACGGTATCGCCCGCGCCGGTGACGGCGCAGGTGACGATGACTTCATAATTCATGGCGCTTCTCCCACTTGAAGATTCCGGCACATTTGGCCGGTTACAGGCTGGCCGGATGCTCCGCCCGCGGGCGGATTCCGGCATGATCATTCCCGACACCGCATTGTCGAATTCCGCCGGTCCGGTTGCGGATGCTACCGCAAGGCGGGCATGATCCCGGCTTCGACGCGCCGGCGTTCGCCGGAAGGAGCCTTGCCGGTCCAGGCGTGGTAGGAGCGGGAGAAATGCGCCGCGGAACCGAAGCCGCACGCGACGGCGATCTCGACCACCGGCATGTCGGTATATTGCAACAAGGCGCGGGCGCGTTGCAGGCGGAGATCGAGATAATAGCGGCGCGGCGTCATATTGAAGTGCCGATGGAACAATCGCTCCAATTGCCGCAGCGAGAGGCCGGCGGCCTCGGCCAGGCGTTCGGCATTCAACGGGTCCTCGAGATTGCTTTCCATCAGCGCGATAGAGCGGGCAAGCCCGCCATGACTGATGCCTTGGCGGACACGTGGCTCCATCCTCTGGCGATCCTGGGGATCGCGGATCTGGGCATGGATGAACTGCTCCGAGACCGCCGCAGCCAGTCGATGGCCGTGCTGCACCGAGATCAAATGCAGCATCATGTCCAGCGCCGCCGTGCCGCCCGCACAGCTCAAGCGATTGCGGTCGATCACGAAGAGGGCGTTCTCCACATCCACCTTGGGGAAAGCCTCCCGAAAGCTGTCCAGGCTCTCCCAATGGGTGGTGGCGCGGTACCCGTCCAGCAGGCCGGCCTTGGCGAGCAGGAAGCTGCCGGTATCCATGGCGCCGAGGTCGGCGCCGGCGCCGTTCAGCCGAAGCAGCCAGGTCTTGAGCCGTCGATCGTAGTGCCGGTCCGGCTCGAAGCCGGCGCAGATCACCACCAGGGGATAGAGCGGCGCTTCGTCGATGGTGCGCGCGGCCAACAAGGACATACCGTTGGAGGCGGTCACCGGACCGCCGTCGCGGGAGACGATGTCCCAGCTATAAAGCTCGCGGCCGGAAAGTCGGTTGGCGACCCGGAGCGGCTCCACGGCCGAGACGAAGGCCATCATGGAATACTGCGGCAGGAGCAGGAAGCCGATGGTTTGCGGGGCCTCGATCGCCGGGCGGGCGAGCATAGCGCGACACCTAAAGGGCGAGTTTCTACAGCACCGGAATGAGCGACCGCGGCCCCGTCGGTCTGTCGTTCAATGTAATGAGAATGTCGGAATAATGCAACCTGATCGCAGCCTTGCGGAATGACGAAGAACAAGCATTCGCGGCATCGTTGCCGCTACAAGCTTCTTTCTGCATAGTGACGGCAATGCATGAATTCGACGCTCAGAATCCGGAGATCCGGAGCGCCGTCAACCGGCGCAGCTTCCTCGGGCAGACCCTCTCTGCCGGCGCCCTCACGCTGACGGGTTGCGGAAAGAACGGCGATGAGGCCGGCTCGGAGACCGTGGTCGATGCGACCCCGAAACGCGGCGGGTCGTTGAAGATCGGCATCGCCGGCGGCAGCCCGAACGATAGCCTCGACCCCAGAACTTATACCGACACCATGATCTTCAACGTCGCCTTCGCGATAATGAACCAGGTCGTGGAAATCGATGAGAACAACGACCCGCAGCCCTCGCTTTTCAAAAGCTGGGAGGCGTCGGAAGGCGCCACGAAATGGGTCTTCAAGGTGCGCTCCGGGGTCACGTTTCACAACGGAAAGACATTGGAACCCGAGGATATCGTCTATTCGATCAATCTGCACCGGGGGCCGGATACCAAATCGGGCGCAGCCGATGGATTGAAATCGCTCGTCGGACTCAAAGTCACCGATAAGGATGAAATCACCATGACGCTGGCGGAGGGGGATGCCGATTTCCTCTACCCGTTAAGCGATTACCACGTTCTGGTGGTTCCGAAGGATTTCAAAGACTGGTCGAAGCCGGTGGGGACGGGGGCTTTCACCTTCGAGAGCTTCAATCCAGGAGTCAGCGCGACGGCCAAGCGCTATCCCGATTACTGGAACTCGCATCGCGGCTTCGTCGATGACGTGACATTCACCTGCATCAACGACACGGCGGCTCGGATGAACGCCATCATGTCGGGGAAGGTGGACATCATCCACCGGGTGGATACCGCCACGGTCGATCTGCTGAAGCGCGTGCGGAACGTCCAACTCGTGATGGCGCGCGGGGGTTATCACGCGATCTATGCAGCGCGCTGCGATACCGCGCCGTTCAGCGATCCCAATCTCCGGAAGGCATTGAAATACGCGATCGATCGCGAGCAGTTGCTCCGCTTTCTGTTCAACGGCTACGGCGCGATCGGGAATGACAACCCGATCCCGGTTTCGGATCCTTACTTCAACAAGGATCTGGAGGCGACGGTCTACGATCCGGATAAGGCCAAATTCTATTTCGGCAAGGCGAATGTCGATGTTCCGCTGGTGCTTTCCGCCTCGGATGCCGCGTTCAATGGTGCCGTCGATGCCGCGCTTCTGTTCCAGTCCAATGCCAAAGCAGCCGGCGTCAAATTCGACGTGAAGAAAGAGCCGGCCGACAGTTTCTGGAAGGATGTCTGGCTGAAGGTGCCGTTCTGTGAATCCTACTGGGCCGGACGGCCGGCGGCGACGCAGATGTTCACCACGGCCTACAGATCGGATGCCGTCTGGAACGACACCGGGTTCAAGGATCCAAAATTCGACCAGCTGCTGGCCGATGCCAAAAAGGAGATCGACAAGGATAAACGGCGGCCGATGATCTATGAACTCCAGCGCATCGTACACACGGATGGCGGCGCGATCATTCCGGCGTTCAAGGACTGGGTCGATGCCATCGGCAAAAGAGTTAAAGGCTACAAGCCGCACCATATGTTCGACCTTTGTAACGGCCGCGCGGCGGAAAAGGTCTGGATCGCTGCTTAATTTAACGGGGACGTTCAGCCTCCAGATTGTCGACAGCCGGGGTCCGGCACGGGCGATTCCTACTGATGCAGCCATTTATATGCATGTTTCGACGCCCAGGCGCGAAAAGTGGCCGATCGAAAATACCCCGGGGTTATCCGGGCTGGTTATGGGGGAGTGAAATTTTGGAATGCAATAGATGAACGATTGCGGGGGGTAGGGTCTTTCTGCATATTGATTCGATAAAACCGGTTAACGGTTTCTTACGCATCACCAAAACAGGACCCTGGCGCCAGTAGCGGCATAAGGCCGAAGCGGGGCGGGGCTAAGCAGGAGGGAGACTTAATGAATAACTGGGATGAACTCGCAAAGGCCGCGCGGAGCGGCACGCTCAATCGCCGGGAATTTCTCGGTCGCGCCGCCGCGCTCGGGGTCACGACATCGCTGGCGACCGGCCTGATGGCCTCGATGAGCTTTGCGGACGACGGCACTCCTAAAAAGGGTGGCACGCTGAAGTTGGGCATGGAAGGCGGCTCGCCGAGCGATTCGCTCGACCCGCGCTCCTACGCTGACTCGGTGATGATCGCCGCGTCGTTGGCGGCTTGCAATTGCTTGGTCGAATTCGACGCCGCAGGCAACCCGACCGGCGAATTGTTCGAGAGCTGGGAAGTGAAGCCCGGCGCCGCCGAGTGGATTTTCAACGTCCGCAAGGGCGTCACCTTCTCCAACGGCAAGACGCTCGATGCCGACGATTGCATCTATTCGATCTCGATCCATCGCGGCGAAACCAAATCGCCGGCCAAAGGCCTGCTGGAGCCGATCAAGGAGATGAAGGCGATCGGCAAGAACCAGGTCGCGATTACGCTGAGCGCCGGTAATGCCGATTTCCCGGTTATTCTCGGCGACTACCACATCATAGTCGTGCCGAAAGATTTCACCGATTGGGATCATCTGGTCGGCACCGGCGCCTATGAGCTCGACGGCGATCCGGAATATGGCGTCCGACTTGCGTTCAAGAAGCGCGATGGCGCTTATTGGAAGCCGAACCGCGGCAATTTCGACGCGGTTGAAATCCGCAACATTCAGGACGTCGCGGCCCGCACCGCGGCGCTGCAATCGGGCGAGATCGACGGCTGCAATCGTCTCGACGCGCGTACCGTGAAGAAGCTAATGGAGAATGAGACCCTCCAGGTCGTCCGTACCAAGGGCACCGGCAACCGGTTCTGCTTCGTTGGCCGCGTCACCGACGATCCCTACACCAACAAGGATCTGCGGACCGCTTTGAAATACGCCATCGACCGCGAGAAGATCATCGAATCCGTCTATAACGGCTTCGCCGTTCCGGGCAACGACCACATGCTCGATGCGTTGAATCCGTTCTACAACACCGAGATGCCGCAGCGGAAATACGATCCGGACAAGGCCGCTTTCTTCTTCAAGAAGGCGGGTGTCACGAAGCCGGTCGAGCTGCAGACGTCGGAAGGCGCTTGGGGTTCGGCGGTGGATTGCGCGCAGCTTTATCAGGAATCGGCGAAGAAGGCCGGTATCGACATCAACGTGAAGAAGGTGTCCGGCGACGGCTATTGGGACAACGTCTGGCTCAAGGTTCCGTTCTGCGCCGTTTACTGGGGTCGCCGCATGTCGGCGGACCAAGCTTTCACTCAGGTGTTCGGCGACACCTCCGATTGGAACGACACCAATTGGAAGGTGCCAGCGTTCCAGCAGCTCATCAAGGACGCCCGCGTCGAAACCGACCAGGCCAAGCGCAAGGATATGTACTGGAAGGCCCAGGTGATGATCGCCGACGACGACGCGTTCATCAACTTCGCCATCACCGACTATCTGGACGGCTATTCCAAGAAAGTCGCCGGCGTGCATCCGCATGGCCGTTACGACATGGACGACAACCGGGTCGCCGAGAAGGCTTGGTTCGCCTGATCTTAAGGGTAGTGTAACAGCAGCCGTGGGGGCGACCCGATGTCACGTTTGATTCTGACGCGGGTCGTCCTCGGCCTGCTGACGCTGCTTGGCGTCAGTCTGCTTATTTTCGGCGCCACGGAGATTTTGCCCGGCGATGTCGCCACGGCCGTGCTCGGCCAGGGCGCCACGCCGGATACCGTCGCGGAGTTCCGCAAAGAAGCCGGCCTCGATCGGCCGCCGATGGTCCGGTATTGGGACTGGTTGTCCCATGCCGTGGTAGGCGATTTTGGAAAGGCGCTGACCAACAAGCGCGACATCAACAAGATTATGGCGCCGAAGTTGAGCAATACGCTCTTCCTGGCGCTCTATGCCGCGTTGATCGCCGTGCCGCTGGCCGTTGGATTGGGCATTCTAGCGGCCATCAAAGAGGGGCGATGGGTCGACAAATTCGCCAACATCGTATCGCTGGGGGCGATCTCGATGCCGGAATTCTTTCTCGGCCAGTTGTTCATCTTCATATTCGCCGTGAATCTTCGATGGTTTCCATCGCTCGCCACCGTTTTCAACAGCATGCATCTCGGTGAGAGGATTTACGTCACGACGATGCCGGCGATCTGCCTCACGCTACTGGTGACGGCGCATATGCTGCGCATGACCCGCTCCTCGGTGCTGTCGGTCATGTCACAGCCTTATATCGAGATGGCCTTCCTGAAAGGCCTCAGCCGGTCACGGGTCATCTTCGTACATGCGCTGCCGAATGCCGCGGGGCCGATCATCACCGTGGTCGCGCTCAATCTTGCTTACCTGATCGTCGGCGTGGTTGTGATCGAGACGGTGTTCGTCTATCCCGGCGTCGGTCAATACATGGTGGACGGCGTCTCCAAGCGCGACCTGCCGGTGGTGCAGGCCTGCGGCCTGGTGTTCGCCGCCGCCTTCGTGATTCTGAACACGCTGGCGGATGTGCTGAGCGTCCTGGTCAATCCGCGCTTGCGGAAGCCGCGGTAGGGGAGCCTGAGCATGAAAATCATGGGCCACAAGCCGACCGCCACCGCCTGGGTCGGCATGTGCATCGTCGGCGCCTTCATTTTCATCGCGATCTTCGCGCCATGGATCGCGCCTTATCCGCAGGAAGTCAGCTTTGACGGGGTAGCTTCCTACGCCCCGCCTTCTTCGACGATGTGGCTCGGCGCCGATCAGATCAGCCGCGACCTCCTCTCGCGGGTCATTTACGGTGCGCGGACGACGATCGGTATCGCGTTGGTCACGACCATCCTCTCTTTCACCATCGGAATCATCTTTGGTCTCTGGGCGGTGGTCGGCGGCAAGGTGGTGGATCAGATTCTGTCGCGGATCGTCGATGTCATGCTGTCGATCCCGCTGCTGATTTTCGCTCTGGTCGTGTTGTCGATATTCGGTTCGTCGGTCAACATACCCTGGATCCCGGATCAGTTGATGGCGCTGATCATCCTGGTGCTGGTGATCGCGGTCCTGGACTCGACCCGTGTGTTCCGCCTAGCGCGATCGGTCGCGATGAACATCGTGGTGCTGGAATATGTCGAGGCAGCGCGGCTGCGGGGCGAGGGGACGTGGTGGATCATCCGCCGCGAGATACTGCCCAATGCGTTGCCGCCGATGATCTCGGAATTCGGTTTGCGCTTCTGCTTCAACTTCCTGTTCGTCGCGGCGCTTTCGTTCCTCGGCCTCGGCGTGCAGCCGCCGCTTGCCGATTGGGGCGGCATGGTGAGGGAGAATTCCCGCGCGCTGAGCTTCGGCGGGATGGCTCCGCTCTGGCCGGCGGCCGCGATCGCTCTCATGACCATCGGCGTCAACCTGATCGTCGACTGGATTCTCTCGATCAACGCGCGCCCCTCCGGCGCTTCGGCGGAAATGTAGAGGCGGGCGATGGTGGAAAAGACCGTTTCTGTCCTCAAGATCACCGACCTTAGGATTGAATCCATCAACGGTCTGGTGCTGGTGGACAATGTCTCGTTGGAGTTGAAGCGCGGCGAGGTGCTGGGCCTGATCGGCGAAAGCGGTGCCGGAAAATCGACCATCGGCCTCGGTGCCATGGCTTATTCGCGGGGTGGCTGCCGCATCACCGGCGGCAAAGTCGAGATCGACGGGCAGAGCATTCGGGATCTCTCGGCTGAAGGCCGCCGTGGCCTGCGCGGCAAACGCATCGCTTATATCGCCCAGAGCGCCGCGGCGTCCTTCAACCCTGCGCACAGGATCATCAACCAGGTCTGCGAGATGCCGATCAGGCACGGCATCATGACCAAGGCGGAGGCGAAGGCCTGGGCGCTGGAGCTGTTCCGCGCGCTCGACCTGCCCAATCCCGACAAATTCGGCGAACGCTATCCGCACCAGGTTTCCGGCGGCCAGCTGCAGCGTGCCATGACGGCGATGGCGATGTCCTGCCGGCCCGATATCCTGGTGTTCGACGAACCGACCACGGCACTCGACGTGACGACCCAGATCGAGGTCCTTGCTCTGATCCGCAAGCTGATCCACGAATACAACACCGCGGCGCTCTACATCACCCACGATCTCGCGGTGGTCGCGCAGGTTTCCGACCGCATCATGGTGCTGCGCCACGGCAAGATGGTGGAGCTCGGCGATACCGAGCAGATCCTGATGGCGCCGAATACAGACTATGCCCGGGCGCTGGTCTCCGAGCGCAAGGAGGCCGATCACCTCAATGTCTTGTCCGCGGTGGACGAAAGCAAGGCCGTTTTACAAGTGACGGATGCGGTCGGCGCCTATGAAAATTTCCTTGCGGTCAAGAACGTCTCGATCTCGGTGGCGCGGGGCGAGACCGTGGCCGTGGTGGGCGAATCCGGCTCCGGGAAAAGCTCCCTGGCGCGGCTGATCCTCGGCCTGCTGCCGCGGAAATCCGGCTCGGTGAAATTCGACGGCCGCGAACTGCCGCCGGCGCTGAGGCAGCGCAGCAAGGACGACCTCCGGAAGATCCAGTTCATCTACCAGCAGCCGGACGTGGCGCTCAATCCACGCCAGACCATCGGCGAAATCATCGGCCGACCGGTGCAATTCTACTTCAATCGCTCGCCGGCCGAGGTAAAGAAGCGCGTGGCCGAATTGCTGGAGCAGGTGAGCCTGCCTGCGGACTACGCCGGACGGCTGTCGACTGCGCTCTCCGGCGGCCAGAAGCAGCGCGTCTCGATCGCCCGCGCCTTGGCGGCCGAGCCGGAGCTCATCATCTGCGACGAGCCTACCTCGGCGCTCGACCAGTTGGTCGCCGACGGCGTATTGAAGCTGCTCAAGCAACTGCAGGACGATCTCGGCGTCGCTTATCTCTTCATCACCCACGACCTCGGGGTGGTACGCCGCATCGCGCACCGGACCGCGGTGATGCTGCGCGGCGAGATCGTCGCCCAGGGACCGACGCCGCAGATCTTCAACCCGCCGTTCCATCCCTACACTGAGCGATTGATCAGCTCGGTTCCGGAGATGCGCACGGAATGGCTGGACGAGGTCCTCGCCAAGCGAAAGATCGCTTAGGTCCGCACCAGGCTTGACGGACTGGCGTTCTGGGTTCCGAATAGCGCGCTTTCGGATTGCGCATTCAATTGTCGGAACCCCTATGAACATCATCAACAATTTTTCCAACTCGGTCCGCCGGGTAGAACATTTCTGGATCCCGCTGAAAGACGGTTGTCGGCTGTCGGCGCGGATGTGGCTGCCGGAGGATGCGGAGACCAATCCGGTTCCGGCCATCTTGGAATACATTCCCTATCGCAAGCGGGATGGCACCCGCGGCCGCGACGAACCGATGCATCACTATTTCGCCGGCCACGGCTATGCGGCTATCCGGGTCGATCTCCGGGGCTCGGGTGAATCCGACGGGTTGCTGGAGGACGAATATCTTCAGGGTGAACTCGATGACGGCGTCGCGGTGATCGAATGGATCGCCCGGCAGAAGTGGTGCACGGGTGCCGTCGGCATGATGGGGAAGTCCTGGGGCGGCTTCAACTGCCTGCAGGTCGCGTCGCTGCGACCCAAGGCCCTGAAGGCGGTGCTCTCGGTCTGCTCGACCGACGACCGCTATGCCGACGATATCCACTACATGGGCGGCTGCCTGCTGAACGACAATCTGTGGTGGGGCGCCATCATGCTGGCCTATCAGGGCCGGCCGGCGGATCCCGAACTCTTCGGCGAGGGGTGGCGCGACAACTGGAAGACCCGGCTGGAGACCATGCCGTTCTGGCCGGCGCTCTGGCTGAAGCATCAGCGACGCGACGATTACTGGCGGCACGGTTCGATCTGCGAGGAGTGGTCGGCGATCCAGGTGCCGGTCTTCCTGATCGGCGGCTGGGCCGATGCCTATACCAATGCCATTCCCCGCATGCTGGAGCATCTCCAGGTTCCGCGGAAAGCGGTGATCGGACCCTGGGCTCATGTCTATCCCCAGGACGGGACGCCGGCACCGGCCATCGGCTTCCTGCAGGAGGCCGTCAAATGGTGGGATCGCTGGCTGAAGAACGCGGATAACGGCGCCGATCGCGAGCCGATGCTGCGGGCCTGGGTCAATGATTGGATCGAGCCCACGGGCACCCGCATCGCCCCGCCGGGACGCTGGGTGGCGGAAGATCAATGGCCGAGCGAGAACATTGCCTCCCGGGTCTTTCACCTGAATTCCGGGGAATTGGCCGCGAAGGCTGGGCCATCCAAAGACCTTTCCATCCGCTCGCCGCTTCACGTCGGGCAGGCGGGAGGAGAATGGATGGGGGCGGGGTGCCCAGGCGAAATGCCCACCGACCAACGCGTCGATGATGCCTTGTCGCTGGTCTTTGACACCGAATCGCTGGCCGAACCGTTGGAAGTGCTGGGCGCCGCCGAGCTTGACCTGCTGCTGGCCTCGGATAAACCGCGGGCGCAAATCGGTGTCCGTCTTTGCGACGTGGCGCCGGACGGCAGCTCGCTCAGGGTCAGCTATCAGGTGCTGAACCTCACGCATCGCGACAGCCATGCCGAGCCGACGCCGCTGGAGCCGGGCCGGAAATACCGAATCCGGGTCAAGTTCAATGATTGCGGCCATCGCTTCGCCGCCGGGCATCGGCTGCGGGTAGCGATTTCCACCGGCTATTGGCCCATGGTGTGGCCCGCCGCGGAAAACGCGACCTTGGCTTTGGTGACCGGCGAGAGCCGCTTGGTGCTGCCGGTCCGCAAGCCTCGGGCGGGTGACGGGGAAACGCCCTTCAGCGAGCCGGAATCCGCGCCGCGAGCTCGCACGACCCGGATGTCCGAGGGCCGGATCGAGCGGCGCTTCAGCTATGACCCGGTGCAGGAGCGGGCGCTTTATCTCACCGATGCCGATGGCGGCGTATTCGGCGAGGGAATGATGCGCTTCGACGAGATCGGTACCGCCCAGGATCATGCGCTGAAACGGGAGCTTTCAATCCGGCCGAACGACCCCTTGTCGGCGACCTATAAGCTGACTTCGCGCTATGTCATGCAGCGCCCCGGCTGGGATATCCGGATCGAGGTCCTTTGCACCATGACCTCCGATGCAGACACGTTCTTCCTTTCCGGGGAATTGGAAGCCTTGGAAGGCGGCCGGAGCGTCGTCCGCCGCACTTGGCGTGAGGAGATAGCCCGCGACCTGATCTGAAGGCCTTACGCCCCACACTTTTGGGGAACGTTTCCAGTGTCGGCTGGTTGTTCGATCCAAGCAGGGAGAACAACGATGTTACGGCTATCGCGACCTGGGTCGTTTGGTTCCAATCCAATGGCGGAAGATCGCCGGGAATGGCGGGCCGGCGCCGGCGCAGCCACGGTGATTCTCGGCGGCGCTTTCGCCTGCTGGGTGGTGCTCTCGGCGCCGATCCAGGTTTCTGAACTGACGGATACCGTCGTGCCCGCGGCGGATGCCGCCAGTTTCTTTACCCTGAGCGCTCCCGGTGCAAACGGGGCCGGTGCAGAGAGGTCCGAGGGGGCCGTCACTCCGCAGGGCATCATGCGTCCGGTCGCGGAAGACGCCACGCCCCTGGCCTCGGGCGACATCACCAAAGTGCAACAAAGGCTGAAGAGTTTGGGCTTCGATCCCGGCAAGGCGGATGGCGCCGCCGGTCCGCGGACTTTGACCGCGCTCAACGCCTACCGCAAGTCGTTGGGCTTGGCCCCGGTGACGCAAGTCGATCGGCAGGCCGTCGCGCCGCTCTTGCCCTGATCCGATAAGTCTTAACCCAAAAAACTATTAACTCTCGGGAGCCGCCGAATGACGGGCCATCTCTATATCGTGCAGCCGTTGATCGCCTTGATCGCGGGAATTCTCATCCTGATCATGCCCCGCCTGCTCAATTATGTCGTGGCGGTCTACCTGATCATCATCGGCGTGATCGGGTTGTTTCCGCATATCGGCGTGACTCCTTAGCGGAACTAAGCGCTCGCCCGATCGAGGCGTTCGATCTGGCTCGCGCTCAGCTTAAGGCTGGTCGCCTTCAGCAGATCGTTTATCTGATCGACGCTGGTGGCACTGGCGATCGGCGAGGTGACTCCGGGACGCGCGATCAGCCAGGCGATGGCGATCTGCGCGGGTGTCGCCTTCGTCTCCGCCGCTGTTTCGTCCAAGGCCTTCAGAATGCGCTCGCCGCGGGCATTGAGATATTTGCCCATATCCTCGCCGCGCTGGCTTTTGGCGAAATCCGCCTTCGAGCGGTACTTTCCGGTGAGGAATCCGGAGGCCAGGGCAAAGTAGCCGATGACGCCGACCCGTTCCTTGCGGCAGAGCGGCTCAAGCTCGGTCTCATAGCCCTCGCGGGCATAGAGATTGTATTCCGGCTGCAGGCTCTCATAGCGCGGCAAGCCGTTCTTGGCGCTGATATCGAGCGCCTCCCGCAATCTTGCGGCGGTGAAGTTCGAGGCGCCGATGGCGCGCACCTTGCCCGCCTTGATCAGCTTTGCATAGGCGCCGAGGGTCTCGTCCTGCGGCGTCTTTTCGTCGTCGCGGTGGGATTGATAGAGGTCGATGCAATCCGTTTGCAACCGGCGTAGGGAATCTTCGACGGCGCGGGCGATATAGTCGGCTTTCAATCCCTGTTTGCCCGGCCCCATGGGAGAGCCGACCTTGGTGGCGACCACCACTTTTTGGCGATTGCCGCGGCTTTTCATCCACTTGCCGAGCACGGTTTCAGATTCGCCGCCGCTATGCCCAGGCACCCAGGTGGAATAGACATCCGCCGTGTCGATGAAATTGCCGCCGGCCGTGGCGTAACCATCCAGCACCGCGAAGGATGCCTTTTCGTCGGCGGTCCAACCGAACACATTGCCGCCGAGGCAGAGGGTTGAGACCTGGATCCCGCTGCGGCCGAGCTCTCGCATTTCCATCATGAATTCTCCCAATAATGGCCATAGATCAACAGGCATGAGGCGGGCGGTCAAGTGCAGGGAAAAGTTGACTAGCTTCGGATTTTGATCGGAGATAGAACCCCCAAGCAGGCGTCGGGGCGTGGGTGATATTTATTGAGGATGATTGCGCGATGACCGTCGCCGCGAAGCTTGCCTGCAATCCCACATATTTCATTCCTCGCGAGACATGCCCGGTATGCGGCGGCTCGAACGCGATGGATCTGCACAAATCTTCCTATATCGAGGCTCCGGTCCGCGGCTTTGTCGAAAGCCATTACCGCGATCAGGGCGTGGTGAATTTCAGCTACCTCGACGGCACGGACTTCGTCTTGAGCGATTGCCCGGATTGCGGAACACTTTATCAGAGAAATATCCCAAACGATTTTCTCCTTGATAAAATATACAACGAGATGAGCGCGCCGGAGAGCGTGTTCGATCGGGCAATGCGCGATCTGACGGTCGCGGAATTCGAGACGATTTCCGGAGAACTGGTCGAGTTGTTCCTCCGGGTCGGCAAGCCGCCGAAGGATGTCCGGTTTCTGGATTATGGATTTGGCTACGGCAACTGGGCGCGCGTCGCGGTGGCCTTGGGCGCAAAGGTCTATGCGACGGAGATTTCACCGGACAAGATCGCCTATGCCCAGGAGATCGGCGTCCGAATCATTCACGAGCAGCAGTGGTCGAGTCTCGAGTTCGATATCGTTCACACCGAACAGGTTTTTGAACACCTGTCGGAGCCGCGGCACGAGTTCCGGAAACTCGCCAAACTGGTTGCGCCAGGCGGCATCATGAAGGTGGCGGTGCCGCCGGCGCGCAACATCCGGAAGCTGCTGAAGTCACGCGGCATGAGCGACACCTCACCGCTTGAACGGACCTGGCGATCGGAGGAAGAGCGCCGGCAAGCAAGAGCAAGCGCCAATTACATGTGTGTTGCGCCGCTCGAGCACCTCAACACCTTTTCAGTCCGAAGCATGGAAGCCTTGGCGCGTGAGACCGATCTGGTTCTGCTAAGTAACGTCCGCAAGCAGGCGGTGCCCGTGTCGATCTTCAGCATGGAAAGGTTCCGGCAGACCGCGACGGAATTCGCGAAGGTGGCGGCGAAGGTTGCGTTCCGCACGCTGCTGCGGCGGGATTCCGGCTACTATCTGTTCAAGCGCGTCTAATCATTCGGACGGCCGATTAGGTTCGGTTCTTCACGACCGAGAGCGGAATCGCGCGTGGTGGCAGCTTGGCCCAGATTTCAGGCTTCTCCGCGTGGAAGGCGAAACCGAGCTTCAGGCTTTCTCCGATCCGCATCGCCTTTTCCATGAAGGTTTCGGCGAGTTCCTGCGAAAAAAGCTCTCGAGTGGTTGCCGCGAAAAGCTCCAGCCAGGCATCGAAATGCCGAGGCTCGATGCCCTCGATCTTCAGATGGACAGGGATAGGGCGCCCTTTATACCGGCCGGTGGTCAGCATCACCGACGACCAGAAATCGCACATCACCTGTAGATGGGCCGACCAGTCCGGCCCGATCGCATGTTCGAAAATCGGCCCCAGGCTGGGATGGCGTCGGATTCGCGCATAGAAGGTCGCCACCAGGTCGGCGATCTGGTCTTCGGAGGGGAGCGTCGCACTTTGGGTTGAATCGGCCATCATGACAGTGAAGCTTTCGGCAGGGATAATAGCAAGGTCCTGGAATGCGCTGCGACAAGAGGTGGCAAAGCCCTCAAGCAAGAGAGGGATTCATGACTCTCTCTTTGGGGGCGGCCCTATCCACGCCACCAGGGATTCGGCGCGGCAGCATGGAACGCAGCACGCGCGTTTTCGGGTGGAACCATCATCTCGCGCGTGAATTCGCATCCATGGACGGCCCTTTCTTTTCCATCCCGTCGCGGGCCTTCCGTTAAGTCTCCCTGACCCCTCCGCAACAGCGGAGGGGCTTTTTTTGTTGCAGTCTGGCGATCTGAAAAGCCGGAGCGATGGAAGCGAAAGCGACGAGCGAACATCTTGCGCGCGATCGCGGGAATTGAAGAGAAGTTGGGTTTTTTGAATGGCGCGGCATCCATACGCGGAAGCCGAGATCAGTCGATGTCGAAAACTTTTTCGTGATGCTATCCGAAAGACCGAGGCACAAAGTCCGAGAGAATTAGCAGCGACTGATATCGCTCCATTCCCAGTCGCAAGCACTACCAATTGTGCTTGTGTTTTCGGTGCCATATCTCAGAGCGATACAGGAACCCGATATGCAGGGTCAGCTTGGTTAACGTGCAGCAATTTCGATGCATCATAGCCAGGAGAAGACCCATGAAAGCCTCCATTCGATTCGGCCTCGTCGGTACCGCGGCCGCGGCTGTTCTCTCGTTGTCGGCGGTCACCGCGATCGCTCAGTCCACGAACAACAACGATAACGGCTGCGCCACCAACCAATCTGGTTGCCAAGACCAGAATCAGAACAGTGGCGGCACGGCTCAACCCGGTAACGGCACGAACAATGACACCAATGGTGGAAGTGGCGCGACCCAGAACGGCACCAACAACGACACCAACGGCGGAAGCGGCGCCACCTCCAACGGCACAACCGGCGCCGGCAACAATAGCGGGGCGGGCGGCGGCAATAGCAGCGGCGGTTCGAGTGGCGGCAGCTCCGGCGGCGGCAGTTCTGGCGGCGGCAGTTCCGGCAATTAGGCCCTGAAGCGCAAAAATGGATGACCCCTTCGCGCTCCGGCGGAGGGGATTCTCGGATTCCGCTAAGATGGGGAAAGATGGTGCTGCCGAGAGGAATCGAACCTCCGACCCCGTCCTTACCAAGGACGTGCTCTACCCCTGAGCTACGGCAGCACGGGGACCCTATTAAAAACGCCAAGGGACCCGAAAGCGGGCGGAACATGCCACGCGCCAACCGCCATCGCAAGACCGGAGATTAAGTCCCGCCGCCGCGGCTTCCTATCTCGATTTTCGTAGGTCTTCACGCCCGGTTCACCTGGATCCCGCTCTGGATTCATGGCCTTGCCAAGATTTGGTCATTCTTCCGTCACGCCCTCCGGCTACCACAAGGAATGCATGTGGGGTGCAGTGATTCGCGGGGAGATTTCGCCATGTCGAAGGTCAAATCCTGGCTTTCTCAAAGACGTTGGCGTAAGCAGCATAAGGCCGATATTCGGGCATTCATGCGCTTTCAGTCCGAGCGCTTGGCCCGGCGGCGCCTAGCCCAAGGAAGTCGCTGAACGGGCTAAGTCTTTCAATATCAAAGGGTTGACATCGGTCGCCTGAGCGGTGAGGCTTGCCCCGAGGCCAAAGCTTCAGGGGGCGAAACTGGTCAAGCATTCCGACGATTCGGCTACCGGGCGCGCCACCCCGGAACGCACCCCCGAGGCGCAGCGCCGGCGGCGCGAGGCCGAGGCATTGCGGCAGAATCTGCTGAAGCGCAAGTCGCAGCAACGGGGGAGGCGAGATCAGCCGAATCCGAGCCCGGCGCCTGAAGATCGGGGAAAATCCGAGGATTGACCCGCAATTCAGCCAAAAAAACGCCCCACTGCCCTGGAATCCTTGAGCCTAGCCCGGCCATTGGGTAAAACCCGCCGGATTGACCGGCCCATTGGAATCGCTGGGCTCATGCCGGTCATTTCCAGCCAAACAAAGGGACGGAGGCTTCCCGCGGGCGGCCGTCGGATCGGCGACGCCCAGTCGGCTCCGTCATATTGAAGGGATCGATGGACAGAATTCGTATACGTGGCGGGCGACCGCTCAAAGGCGCCATTCCCATCAGCGGGGCCAAGAATGCCGCATTGCCGCTCATGGCGACCTGCCTGCTGACCGATCAGGAAGTCCAACTCGACAACATGCCGGACCTCGCCGACATCACCACCATGTCGAGCCTGCTGGTGCAGCACGGCGCCGAGGTGACGACCCGTCAGAGCGTCAAACAGCGTTCCGTCATCCTGAACGGGGCCGGTGTCAACGACACGACGGCGCCCTACGATCTGGTGCGCAAGATGCGCGCATCCGTGCTCGTATTGGGTCCGCTGGTGGCCCGTCATGGTCAGGCGCGGGTCTCGCTACCCGGTGGCTGCGCGATCGGGACGCGACCGGTCGATCTCCATATCAAAGGCCTGCAGCAGCTTGGCGCCGAGATCGAACTCAAGGACGGTTATGTCGTCGCCAGCGCGCCGAAGGGTCTGTTCGGCGCGGAAGTGACGTTTCCCAAGGTCTCCGTCGGCGCCACCGAGAACCTGCTGATGGCGGCGACGCTTGCCAGGGGCGAGAGCTTGCTCATCAATGCCGCGCGGGAGCCGGAGATCACCGATCTCGCGCATTGCCTGGTTTCCATGGGCGCCAAGATCGAAGGCATCGGCAGCAACACCTTGCGCGTCACCGGGGTCGATCGGCTGAGCGGGACGACGCATAAGGTCGTGGCAGACCGGATCGAGGCGGGCACCTATGCCATGGCCGCGGCGATCACCGGCGGTGAGATCGACCTCATCGGTGTTCATCACGATCTGATTGCAGCGGCAGCGGCGAGCCTTACCCAGGCCGGGGTCGAGATCCGGGAAACGCCGCAGGGGTTGCATGTCGGACGGGCTAATGGCGCGCTGTTGGGTGTCGATGTCATGACCGAGCCTTATCCGGGTTTTCCGACCGATCTTCAGGCACAGATGATGGCTTTGATGACGACGGCGGAAGGGGCCTCGATGATCACGGAAACGATTTTCGAGAACCGCTTCATGCACGTGCCCGAGCTCGCTCGTATGGGGGCCAGCATCAACGTGCATGGCGCATCGGCGATGGTTCGCGGTGTGAAAAAGCTGACCGGGGCGCCGGTCATGGCGACCGATCTGCGCGCCAGCGTATCGCTGGTCTTGGCTGGACTGGCGGCGGAGGGCGACACGATCCTGAACCGCGTCTATCATCTCGACCGGGGATATGAAAGGCTAACGCAGAAGCTTGCCGCTTGCGGTGCCGAAATCGAGCGGCTGGCGGACGGCGCCGCCGAATAACCTCCGGCGCCGTGAGGGGATCCGGAGCTGCGAGGGGAAGAGAGACTGGGGGCCAGGATGACGGAGCAGCCGATCCGGCTGAGGGCTAAGGATGCCGAGGATCTGGGGGTGATTGCCGCCTACCTCCAGGATGCGCTCGTCCTGCGCTCCGAAATGCGTTTTCTCAATGCGGAGAACCGTTTCGTCATGCTGCTCAACCGATTTCGCTGGGAGCGCTCCGGTGGTGGGGATTCTGCGGGGCGTGATGCCAGTTTCGCCGATGCCGACGCGGCTTCCGCGACCGGCCACGAGCGCATCAACAGCGGGCTCTGCATCGACAAGGTCCACTCGGTGCGCAGCCGCGGACTTGTCGGCGGCAAGACGGGAGGGTTTCTCTCGCTCATCACCGTCGGGTTGGACGGGCCAAGCAAGCTCAATTTTCTCTTTTCCGGCAACGCCGCGCTCCAGCTCGAGATCGAATCCCTGAACCTGTTTTTGCAGGATTTCGGCGAGTCATGGCCGACACAATGGCGGCCCGATCATGCCGCTCCAGAACCCGGAGCCGGTGGCAAGGGTGCTCGATAGCATGAACGATGTTTTTGTTTTGGCGCTTCCCAAGGGCCGCATCCTCGCCGAGGCCCTGCCGGTTTTGAAACGCGCAGGCATTGAGCCGGAGGCGGAATTCACCGATGAGGATTCGCGGGCGCTGCGGTTCAAGACCAATGATCCGCGGCTGGAGATCATCCGCGTGCGCAGCTTCGACGTCGCAACCTTTGTTGCCTTCGGCGCGGCGCAGCTCGGCATCGCC
>DASYDA010000312.1:0-3436 GCA_036499865.1 Dongiaceae bacterium
CTCCCGCGTGCGCCTGCTGCGCCATTGGGGCGGCATCCAGGACATGACGCCGGATGGTAGCCCCTTCATCTGCAAGACGCCGGTGAAGAATCTCTATCTCAACGGTGGCTGGTGCTATCAGGGCTTCAAGGCGACGCCGGCTTCGGGCTGGACCTTCGCCCACACCATCGCCCATGACGACGAGCACGCGCTCAACCGCGACTTCTCCCTCGACCGTTTCGAGAAGGGCCGCGAATTGGACGAGCACGGCTCCGGCAACTGGACTTACAAGCAATGAGACTTCCTTGCCCGCATTGCGGCGAACGCGATTACTCCGAGTTCCGCTATGGCGGCGACGCTTCCAAGCAGCGCCCGGCCCACGGCACCGGCGATCTCAAGGCCTGGCACGATTACTATTTCCTGTTCGACAACCCGAAGGGTCCGCACACCGAATACTGGCAGCACGTGCTGGGTTGCCGGCGCTGGTTCGTGCTGAAGCGCAACACCGCCACCAATGAAGTCGGCGAGGTGGTGCCGTGACCGGTTTCCGACGACTCTCATCGGGCGGGCATATCGATCGCGACAAGCCGCTGAACTTCACGCTGGACGGCAAGCCGCATACCGGCTTCGCCGGCGACACGCTCGCTTCGGCGCTGCTCGCCAATGACGTGACGCTGATCGGCCGCAGCTTCAAATACCACCGCCCGCGCGGCATCATGTCGGCCGGCGTCGAGGAGCCGAACGGGCTCTTCACGCTTGGTGAGGATGCGCGCACCGAAGCCAACACCGCCGGAACGATGGTCGATCTGGTCGCGGGATTGAGCGCGCATACCCAGAATGCCTGGCCCTCGCCCGCCTTCGACGTGATGGCGATCAACCAGATCGCGGCGCCGCTCTTCCAGTCGGGTTTCTACTACAAGACCTTCATGGGGCCGAGCAAAGGCTCCTGGATGTTCTATGAGCCCTTCATCCGCCGCGCCGCGGGTCTCGGTACCGCCACCCGCGAATTCGATCCCGATCGCTACGAAACCCGCTACGCCTTCTGCGACGTGCTGGTGATCGGCTCCGGCGCCGCCGGCCTCGCCGCCGCCGTGACCGCGGGACGCACCGGCGCGCGGGTCGTGCTCGCCGAACAGGATTCGATGCTGGGCGGTGGATTGCTCTCGGAACCGAGGCACGAGAGCTGGCGCGCCGAGCGCGTCGCGGAAATCGCCAAGCTGCGCAATGTCGAGACGCGGACGCACACCACGGCCATGGGGCTCTATGACGACAATCTGGTCGTCCTGGTGGAACGGCGCGATCATCGGAAACCGGATCCGGCCAAGGGCGAAGCGCGCCAGGTCCTGACCATGCTGCGCGCGAAGGCGATCGTCTTCGCCACGGGCGCCATCGAACGGCCTCTCACCTTCTCGAACAACGACCGGCCCGGCGTCATGCTGGCTTCGGCGGTCCGCACCTATCTCAACCGCTTCGCGGTGGCGCCGATCCACAGCGCGGTGGTCGCAACCAACAACGACACCGCCTATGTCGCCGCCCTGGACCTTGCCGCTGCTGGCATCGCGGTCACCTTGGCGGACAGCCGCACCAGCATCGCGCCCGGCCTCGCCGCGCAGGCCAGCGCCGCCGGTATTGCGCTCTTCCCCGGCACCATGGTTTCCGAAGTGACGGGGCGCCACCATGTCCATGAGGTGATGCTGACCGGCGCTCACGAAGCCTCGATCCATTGCGCCGTGCTCGCGGTCTCCGGCGGCTGGTCGCCGGCGGTGCATCTCACCAGCCATAACGGGATCAAGCCGCGCTATGACGAACGCATCGCCGCTTTCGTCCCCGGCGGCTTCGCGGAATCGCATTTCGGCGCCGGCGCGATCCTGGGCACCTTCGGTCTCAAAGCCGCGATCGTGGAAGGCGGCGAAGCCGGCCGGCGTGCGGCTGCTATCGCCGGATTTGCGGGTAGCGGGGATGCATTTCCCACGGTCCCGGAAGAAGACCGCCCCTACGCCATCCTCCCCGCCTGGACCCCGCCGGCCACTGGCAAGGGCAAGGCCTTCGTCGATTTCCAGAACGACGTCACCACCAAAGACATCAAGATCGCGCATCAGGAAGGCTATCAATCGGTCGAGCATCTGAAGCGCTACACCACACTCGGCATGGGCACCGACCAGGGCAAGACCTCGAACATCGTCGCACTGGCCGAGATGGCGGGACTGCGCGATCTGCCGATCTCTCAAGCCGGCACCACCACCTTCCGCCCGCCTTACACCGGCGTCTCGCTGGGCGCCATCGCGGGCCGCACCATCGGCAAGCATTTCCGGCCGCACCGCCTCTCGCCGCTGCACGATTGGCATAAGGCCAATGGCGGCGTCTTCATCGAGGCCGGCGCCTGGATGCGCGCTTGGTACTACAGCTGGGCCGGCGACACGCCGCAATCGGCCTATGTGAAAGAGATGGAGCTGGTGCGCACCGGCGTCGGCATCTCCGACGTCTCCACCCTTGGCAAGATCGACGTGCAGGGTCCGGATGCTGCCGAATTCCTGAACCGCGTCTATGTGAATGGTTTCGCCAAGCTGCCGGTCAAGAAGGCGCGCTACGGCGTGATGCTGAACGATGACGGCGTGGTGCTGGATGACGGCACCACCACCCGGCTCACCGAGACCCAGTATTACATGACCACCACCACCGCCCAGGCTGGCGAGGTCATGTCGTGGCTGGAATATCTGCTGCAGATGCATTGGCCCGATCTCAAGGTTCATGTGGCCTCGCTGACTGACGAATGGGCCGGCATGGCGGTCTCGGGGCCGAAATCGCGCCAGGCGTTGGAGCTCGCTTTCCCCGGCATCGATGTCTCCAACACCGGCCTGCCCTATATGGGCTGCCTGGAATTCGAGTTTCAAGGCGCGCCGGTCCGCTTGCTGCGCTTGAGCTTCTCCGGCGAATTGGCTTACGAGGTTCATCTGCCTGCCGATTACGCGACGGCACTCTGGGAGCATTTCCTGAAGACCGGCGCCTCGCTCGGCATCAAGCCCTATGGCCTCGAAGCGCTTGCCAGCCTGCGCATCGAGAAGGGCCATGTCGCCGGCCTCGAACTCGACCACCGCAACACCCTGGACGATCTCGGCCTCGGCAAGATGGCGGCCAAGGAGAAGCCCTATATCGGCAAGGAATTGCGGATGCGGGAGGATTGCCAGTCTCCCGATCGCTGGAGCCTGGTCGGCCTCGAATTGCTGGAGCCGGAGAAGCGCCTGCGCGGCGGCGCGATCCTGTTCGCCGCCAACGAGGAGATCAAGGGCCATGGCCGCGGCTATATCACCTCGGTCACCTGGTCGGTGGAACTGAAGAAGACCATCGCCCTGGCGCTCTATTCCGGCGGCCTGAAGTATGTCGGCGAGGAGATCGTCTGCGCCTTCCCGCTGAAGAACGAGCAGGTCCGCGCCCGCATCGTCTCGCCGCATTTCATCGA
>DASYDA010000313.1:0-2373 GCA_036499865.1 Dongiaceae bacterium
CGCATGCGCTTCGGCCGCGAAGTCCTGCAAGAAATCCGCCGCGAAGTCGGTGCGGATTATGTCGTCGGCATCCGCATGGTGATCGACGAGGACGATCTCGCCGAGGGCCTCAAATTCGACGAAGGCCTGAAGATCGCGCAAAGCTTCCAAGATGACGGCCTGATCGATTTCGTGAACGTCATCAAGGGCCATATCGAAAGCGACGAGGCTTTGTCACATGTGATCCCGGTGATGGGCACGCCCGCCGCCCCGCATCTCGACATGGTCAGGCGGGTGAAGGAGGCGTTGCGCGTGCCGGTGCTGCACGCCGCCCGCATCGCCGATGTGGCGACCGCGCGCCACGCGATTTCCAGCGGTGCCGTCGATCTCATCGGCATGACCCGCGCGCATATGGCCGATCCCCATATCGTCGCCAAGATCATGCGCGGCGAGGAAGACCGCATCCGCCCCTGCGTCGGTGCCGGCTATTGCATCGACCGCATCTATCAGGGCGGCGAGGCCTTGTGCCTGCACAATCCAGCGACCGGCCGCGAAGAGAGCATGCGGCATGTGATCGCGCCGGCCGCCAAGCAGAAGCGCATCGTCGTCGTGGGCGCCGGTCCCGCCGGCCTGGAAGCGGCGCGCGTTTCGGCGTCGCGCGGCCATAAGGTGACGCTCTTCGAAGCCGGCGAGCAACCGGGCGGGCAGGTCGCCATCGCCGCCAAGGCGCCGCGCCGCAAGGAGATCATCGGCATCGTCGATTGGCTCGCCGCCGAGGTGACGAAGCTCGGCGTCGATCTCCGCACCGGCATTTTCGCCGAAGCCGCGGATGTGCAGGCCGAAGATCCGGATATCGTGGTGATCGCGACCGGCGGCGTGCCCAATCCCGGTCTTTTCGCCGGCGCGGAGGATCTCGCCGTCACCACCTGGGATATCCTGAGCGGGCAGGTGGCGGTCGGCGAGAACGTGCTGCTCTATGACGATGAAGGCGGCCATGAGGCGCTCTCCGCCGCGGAATTCGCGGCCGGTCGCGCCAAAAGGCTGGAGCTGGTCACGCCGGAGCGCGTCATCGGCGTCGATGTCGGCGGCCTCAATTATCCCGGCTTCTACAAGGCCTATTACCAGACACACGTCACCCAGACCCTGAATCTGCGTCTCCGCGAGCTCCGCCGCGACGGCAACCAGATCGTCGCCCGCTTCCACAACGACTACGACAAGTCCTCGACCGAGCGCCGCATCGATCAGGTGATCGCCTGTCACGGCTCGCTCCCCGCCGACGGGCTCTATTTCGACCTCAAGGCCCAGTCCCGCAACCGCGGCGAGACCGATATCGGCGCCTTCATCGCCGGCAAACCCCAGGCGATCGCGACCAACCCCGAAGGCCGCTTCCAGCTCTTCCGCGTCGGCGATGCCGTCGCCAGCCGGAACATCCACGCCGCGATCTACGATTCGCTGCGGCTTTGCATGGCATTCTGAGCGAAAACCTAGCGTCTCAAAATCCTCTCCCCCAAGATTGGGGGAGGATGAGGGAGGGGGTTGATGCAGCCGTGGCGTGATCGAACGAAGCTGCGCCGCCGATCCAGCCAACGCCAAAACACCCGACTCGCGGAGAGATCGACCTCCACCCCAACCCGCCCCCAACTCGGGGGCGGGGGAATCACCGTCTCCTTCAATCCTTGTGTGTGATTTAAACGTCGCTCACGCGTGATTTCATTCCGCAACCAAGCTGTTGGGATTATATTGGTACGATAAGCTGCGGCGGCATTCCCAATGCGTCGCCCCATCGTACCAAGGAGCCGCCGCCATCGACGTTTTGCTCATTCTGCTCAATCTCGCCGGTTCGGTGGCGCTGCTGCTCTGGGGCGTACATATGGTGCAGACGGGCGTGCAGCGCGCCTTCGGGGCGAAGCTGCGCACCTTCCTCGGCAGCGCGTTGCGCAACCGCTTCAAGTCCTTCGCGGCCGGCCTCGGCGTCACCGCGCTCCTGCAGAGCAGCACGGCGACCGGGCTGATGGTGACCGGCTTTGCCGCCGGCGGCCTGGTCGATCTGGTGCCGGCCTTGGCGGTGATGCTCGGCGCCAATGTGGGCACCACGCTCATCGTCCAGGTGCTCTCCTTCGATGTCTCGCAGATCTCGCCGGTCTTCATCCTGATCGGCGTCTTCCTGTTCCGCCGCGCCACCGCGGGGCCTCGCGATTTCGGCCGGGTGATGATCGGGCTCGGTTTGCTGCTGCTCGCTTTGCACCAGTTCGTCGAACTCCTGACGCCCTATGAGGACCAGCCCAGCCTCCGCATGATGCTGGGCGCCCTCTCGACCCAGCCGGTCTTGGACGTAATCCTCGCCGCCATCGTCACCTGGGCCGCGCATTCCAGCGTCGCCGTGGTGCTGGTGGT
>DASYDA010000314.1:0-10531 GCA_036499865.1 Dongiaceae bacterium
ATGTAGCCGATGGGCGGCATGACGATGTCCTTGACCAGCGAATTGACGATGGTCGTGAAAGCGGCGCCGAGGATGACACCGAACGCCAAGTCGATGACATTGCCACGCATCGCGAATTCTTTGAATTCCTTGAGCATAGCGGGCCCCTTTCGAACGGTTGCAGAAGTCGAGGCTATGTCAGCGCACCAGCCGGCGCAAGGCGTCCGCGACGCGGTCAACATCCCCGTCCTGCATCGCTGGGTAGAATGGGATGGAAAGCGCCCGGTCGTAATAAGCATCGGCGCCAGCCAAGTGGATATCGCCATAGCGGCGGCGGTAATAAGGCTGCCGGTTGACCGGTAGATAGTGGACCTGGGTCCCGATCCCCTCCGCCTTCAGCGCAGCCACGGCTTGCGCACGGCTTTTCCCGATGGCCGGAAAATCGATGAGAACCGCATAGAGGTGCAAAACGGCATCATCTCCGGCTTGAGCGGGAACCGGCCGCAACCTCGGAGCGAGATCGGCCAGAAGCGCGTTGTAGCGTTTGGCGATCTCCTGCCGCCGCCGGGCAAATTGTGGCAGCCGCTTCAGCTGGCTGCGCCCCAGCGCACAGGCGAAATCGGTGATGCGGTAGTTGAAGCCGAGTTCTGGCATCTCGTAGTACCACGGATTCATGGTGCCGTCGGCATCGAGACCCTGTTCCGGATAGCTGAATTCCGAGGGCTCGCGGGTCATTCCATGCGTGCGTAGCCGCAGCATGCGCCGGTACAAGCCTTCGTCGTTGGTTGTGGTGACGCCGCCCTCGCCGCTGGTGATGGTCTTCACGGGATGCAGCGAGAAGCAGGCCATGTCCGAAAGAGCGCAGGCGCCCACCGATGCCTGCGAATTGTTGCCGGCATGATGGCGGCCGCCGACGGCATGGCAGGCGTCTTCGATAACGGTTATGCCGCGCGCCTCGGCGATGTTCCAGATCGCCGGCATATCGGCGCAGTGGCCGTTGACCTGCACCGGCAGGACGGCACGGATCGACGCCTTCGGATGTTCCGCCAGCGCGGCTTCGAAAGTCTCCGCGGTGAGCAGTCCGGAATCCGGATCGACATCGGCGAAGATCACTTCCGCCCCGCAGAACCGCGCCGCATTCGCGGTGGCGAGAAACGTCACCGCCGGCACCACCACGCTATCGCCCGGCCCAAGGTCGAGCGCCATGCAGGCAAGATGCAGAGCCGCGGTTCCGCTGTTGCTGACCACGGCATATCGGGCGCCGACCGAACCGGCGAATTCCCGTTCGAATTCCCCCACCATGGGGCCGGTGGTCAGATAGTCCGCCTGGAGCGCTTCAGCCACGGCGGCGAGATCGCCGGCGTCGATATCCTGACGGCCATAGGGCAGGAACCGCGTGGTATCGCCGCTCAAGGGACCTACGCCGGCTCGGCCTGGAGGATGGCGTTGAGCTTGTCGCGCGGCATCCACTCGGTGTTGTTGCGGCTGTCGTAGCGGAAGCCCTCGGCGACGCGGTTCGCATCCGGGATTGCCGGACGCTTTGCCTCCCAATGGCTGTGCGAGGGCTCGATCACGTAGCGGTCGGGAAGTTCCCAGGTGGTCCAGGCGTCTTCCTCGGTGATCAGCACTTCATGGAGCTTCTCACCGGGACGGATGCCGACCACCTTCACCTTGGCCTCGGGGCCGATCGCCGCCGCCACGTCGGTCATTTTCATACTGGGGATCTTCGGTACGAAGATCTCCCCGCCCCGCATCAGCGACATCGAGGAAAGCACGAAATTCACCCCCTGCTGCAGGGTGATCAGGAACCGCGTCATGCGATCATCGGTGAGCGGAAGCTCCGTCGCACCACCCGCGATCAGCCGGCGGAACAGCGGGATGACGCTGCCGCGCGAGCCGATCACGTTCCCATAGCGCACCACCGAGAAGCGGCACCCCCCCGCTCCTGCAAGGTGGTTGGCGGCGATGAAGATCTTGTCGGAGGCGAGCTTGCTGGCGCCGTAGAGGTTGATCGGATTGGCCGCCTTGTCCGTGGAAAGCGCCACCACCCGCTTCACGCCGGTGCGGATCGCGGCATTGACCACGTTCTCCGCCCCATGGACATTCGTCGCGATGCATTCGAAGGGGTTGTATTCCGCCGTCGGCACCTGTTTCAGCGCCGCCGTGTGGATCACCGTATCGACGCCCCGCATCGCCATTTCCAGGCGGCTGGCATCGCGCACATCGCCGATGAAATAGCGCAAGACCGGATATTTCGCCGCCGGCAGTTCCAGCCCCATCTCGAACTGCTTCAACTCATCGCGGCTGTAGACGATCAGTCTTGAGGGCTTGTAGCGCTCCAGCACCGTCTTGATGAAACGCTTGCCGAACGACCCCGTCCCCCCCGTCACCAGGATGCTGTGGTCGTCCAACGCCGTCTTCGGTTCCAGAAAATCCTGCACGTCTCAAGCCCGCCTAAATCCTGAAGATTCGCCGATCGCACGGCGCTGCGGTCATTATCAGCCACGCCTGGAACCGTCAATTCAGCGCGGTGCCGGCGGCCCCGCGCCTGCCACCCGCGAAAAATCAATCTCTCGCCGAATGTCGATTCGCGCTGTTAGAGTCCCATTCTACCCTAAGCGATACCTATACGAAGCGGGGGCATCGCCTTCTTATCTTCTAATTTCAGATACTTATAGCGCATCATTGCGACTTCATTTCGGGTTGCGACCGGTCGACCCAGCCGGTATCACTGCCGCAGCCGTTGTTAACGAATCGCGCCCCAATCCGATTACGGGAAGCACAGAGCACAGAATGAGCGACTTGTTCGAGAATACGCCTAAGAAAGGCGGCGACTATTCCGCCAAGGATATCGAGGTCCTGGAAGGCTTGGAGCCGGTTCGGCGCCGGCCCGGCATGTATATCGGCGGCACCGATGAACGCGCCCTGCACCATCTCGTCGCCGAAGTGCTCGACAATTCCATGGACGAGGCGGTCGCCGGCCATGCCAGCCGGATCGAAGTGGAACTCAGCGGCGATTACCACGTCACGGTGCGGGACAATGGGCGCGGCATCCCGATCGACCCGCATCCAAAATATAAAGACACGTCGGCGCTGGAAGTGATCCTGACCACCCTGCATTCGGGCGGCAAGTTCAGCGGCAAGGTCTACCAGACTTCCGGCGGGCTGCACGGAGTCGGCTTGTCGGTCGTCAACGCGCTCTCCGACGATCTGATCGTCGAAGTCGCCCGCGACAAGCAGTTGTTCGTGCAGAATTACAAGCGCGGCAAGCCGACCGGAAAACTGAAGAATACCGGCGCCGTCAATCGTCGCGGCACCACCATCCGCTTCCACGCCGATCCGGAGATCTTCGGCCCCCAGGCGCATTTCAAGCCCAGCCGGCTCTATCGCATGTGCCGGTCCAAGGCCTATCTCTTCCGCGGCGTCGAGATCCGCTGGACCTGCGATCCGGCTTTGCTGAGCGAAGGCGACGAGACGCCGCAGACCGATACGCTGCATTTTCCCGGCGGATTGGGCGACTTCCTGAATGCGGCCCTGGAGGGACGTAAGACCGTCACCGCGACGCCTTTCGTCGGCCAAGCCGACTTCCCGGACAGCCAGGGCCGCGCCGAATGGGCGATCGCCTGGTCGGTCGATGGCGAAGGCTTCCTCAACTCCTATTGCAACACCGTGCCGACCCCCGAAGGCGGCACCCACGAAATCGGCCTGCGCAGCGCCCTCGCCCGGGCGCTCCGCAGCTATGGCGAGTTGGTCGGCAACCGGAAGGCCAATGTCATCACCGCGGAGGACGTGACCGGCGGCGCCTCGATGCTGCTCTCCATCTTCATCCGCGAACCGCAATTCCAGGGCCAGACCAAGGAGAAGCTCGCCAGCGCCGAGGCGACGCGCCTGGTGGACGCCACGATCAAGGATCATTTCGACCACTGGCTGACCGGCGATACCGGACGGGCGCGCGATCTCCTGGACCGGATCATCGAAGTCGCCGAGGAACGGTTGCGCAAGCGCCAGGACAAGGAACTCTCCCGCAAGACCGCGACCCGCAAGCTGCGCCTTCCCGGCAAGCTCACCGATTGCTCGAAGGATTCGCAGGAGGGTACCGAGCTCTTCCTGGTCGAAGGCGATTCCGCCGGCGGCTCCGCGAAACAGGCGCGTAAGCGCGAAACCCAGGCGGTGCTGCCGCTGCGCGGCAAGATCCTCAACGTCGCCAGCGCGTCCTCCGACAAGCTCTCCGGCAACCAGGAACTCCTGGACCTCATCCAGGCGCTGGGCTGCGGCACGCGGGACAAGTTCAATCTCGAGCGTCTGCGCTACGAGAAGGTCGTCATCATGACCGACGCCGATGTCGATGGCGCCCATATCGCATCCCTGCTGATGACCTTCTTCTATCGCGAAATGCCGGGTCTGATCGAGCATGGCCGGCTCTATCTCGCCCAGCCGCCGCTGTTCCGGCTCTCGCAAGGCGGCAATGTCGCCTATGCCCGCGACGACGCCCATCGCGACGAGCTGCTGAAGGGCGAGTTCTCCGGGCGTGGCAAGGTGGAGATCAGCCGGTTTAAGGGATTGGGCGAGATGCCGGCGGCGCAGCTCAAGGAAACCACCATGGATCCGGCAAAGCGCACCCTGCTCCAGGTTCGCATGCCGCATCGCTACAACGAGGAAGAGCGCGCGGAGGCCCGGGAAACCGCGGATCTGGTGGAGCGGCTCATGGGCCGCAAGCCCGAGGCGCGCTTCCAATACATCCAGGAAAACGCACAGTTCGCCCGCGATCTGGACGTGTAAGCTCCATCGCCGTCCGGCCGATCGCAGGGCAGCGGATGCATCGATGCTGGTAAGGATTCTTATTTTCGGCTTACACTAGGATTTTCTTCGATTACCCAGAGGGTCGGGGGACTCCTATGAAGATCGGCTTGCCACGCTTCGTGTCTCGCACGTTGCTGGCCGTTGCGTTCATCTGCATCGCAAATTTCATCTCGGTGAAGACCAGCGAATCCGCCGATTTCGTGGGACAGGCCACGAAGGTGACGGGAGACGTTCGGGTCCAGCGCGACGGCGCCGACATGCCGGTCTCCGTCGGCACGGCGCTGCAGCTCGGCGACGTCATCCGGACCGGAGCGGGAGCGCGACTTCGGGTGCGTTTCATCGATGGATCGATCCTGACCTTTGCGCAAACCACCACGCTGTCGATCGACATCTTCTCGGTCGATCCATCCAACAAATCGCGTTCAGTCATTCTGACCATGCTGCAGGGCATCGTCGATGCGGCCGCCGCGAAGTCCAGTGAGAACAAGTTCGATTACGAGATCCATACCGGCAGCGGCTATTCGGCGGTGCGCGGCACGGAATGGATCGTCGCGGCCCAGCCCGCCACCACTTCGGTTTTCGTGATCTCGGGTCTGGTGGAAGTGGGCGCCAATGCAAGCGGCAGCAAGCCGGTGCTGGTCAATCGGGGCAACTGGGTCAAAATCGGCCTGCAAACCGGCCTAGGTCCGGTCCAGCCCACCACGCCAAGCGTTCTGCAGCCGATGCTCGATGCGACCGGCGAAACGGCTAGCCTGAATACACCGCCAGCGCCGTCCAACACCTATCCCAGCCAGACCAAGCCGCCGGTTAAACCGCCTTACCAATCACCCTTGTTCGGCGTCCCGGATTACAGCCGGACAAATGACTCCGGCAACAACAACAATCATGGCCCCTACCACGACGACGGCGGACACGGCACCTCGACCAATTGAGACTCTGACTCGAGAAGCACGAGCTCAGGGAGCTCCGGGCTGCCGCCATTGCTGGTCTCGGACGTAGAATTCCTGCTGCGGGGTTTCGATGGATCCGGGCCGGATGCGCCTGACCAGGGCGATCGCCTCATTGGGCGTCATTCCCGTTTCGATCAGCAATCGGGCGGCAATGGTTCCGGTCCGGCCGAGGCCCGCATAGCAATGCATCGCAATGCGGCCGCCACGGCCAAGTTCCGCCCGCAGATCTTTCCCCAATGCGCTCCAGCGCTCCTCCCATGGCAGTTCCGGGATGCCAAGATTGCGGATGGGAGCATGCAGCCAGGCGAGCCCTCGGGCGGTTATTTCCCGCTGCAACCGCTCCGGATCGATACCGACCAGGCGCAATTCGTCGGCTTCCATCAGCGTGACCAGACTGGTCGCGCCGAATTTGGCGATCACATCGAGATCGCGCTCAAGCTCCGGGAGGGAGGGCTGCACGAAGCGCGGCAGCAATCGATGGCCCGGACAACAGCACAGCCCAAGCCGACCGCCGGCGACCGGCAATTCATCGATGAGATAGCCGAGCATGCCTCGGCGCTTTGATCAGCCTTGGGTGGGGAGGACGTGCAGGTGCAGATCGGTCGGGAAAAAGACCGTCGTGCCATCGCCAAAGGCGCAATAGGCCAAGCCGGAAAGATCGCCGCCATGCGCATCGACGGCTTCGCTCACGACGCCGCGATCGACGACGGCCTGGTCCGTCACCAGCTCAACAGAAAGATTGCCGCCATCATATTCGATGACGACATTTCCGCTGCTGTCGGGCAACAGATCCGACAATTGCAGGCTTACCGTATCGGTGGAATCCGCCTGGGCCGCGCCTGGAGCTGCGCCGTTATCCGTGTCGTCGGTGGCCATTGTTTGCTCGATCATATGCCAATCCACGCCTTTAGTCGCACGCCTGCATTCGTGCCCGAATCCAGCTTACTTCTGACAGTATCATCACGTTTTCAAGGCAAAAGGAACAAACGCATTGCCACATGGTAACACTATCGTATGATTTTCTGTGTATTTTCGGAAAATGCCACATAAATACGAGGCCAATCTGCATGACCTCAATGTGTGTGCCGACGATCGCCCCTCAATGTGGCCTGGATATCCGCCTCTTCCGCTTCAAGGGTTCTGGCCAGTCGCCCGGCCATGGCATCGCCCTGGTTTTGATGGCGATGCTTCAGGTCGGTGATCCGCGATGAGAGTTCGTCAAGCCGGGCACGCATCCGCACCACGGGCTCAGGAGAGTGCATGCGGCGCGCCGCCTTTGTCGTTTCCATGCCTGCCATCCCTGTAACGATTCTTGTTAAGCGGAATAACGCCGGCGGCGGTTACCGGTTTCATTAGGCAGGGGTAATCGATCGGATATGCCGCACCAAAGCGCGCTGCGCACGAATCCAGGAACGGAAAAAAGAGGAACGAGCGAACAAAGGGTGATGGCGCGCCAACCCACCGATCCACTGTCGCTAAAAGCGGTTGGGCTCTTCTACCTTCTTCATCCTGCGATCCAAATCGCGCATGTATGTTGCGACGAGGATTGCGACGGCCGACAGCAGCGGGTTCTATTCAATGTGATTTGACCTCCCGCTGACTGTATGCCTAGCGTTTGAGACGGGGTGTGGCAGTCGATGTCGAAGCTATGGAGGACATGATGGCTCAGAAACCGGAAGAACCGAAACTTAGTACGCCCGACGAGTTGGTAACCACCAAGGGTGTCGAGCTCAACGAAACCGAACTCGACACGGTCACCGGAGGGAAAGCCTCGCCCGTCCTTATGCAGGCTTGCGCCACAGGAACGCACCTCAAAGAGGCAACGATCACAGGATAACTCCGGCTTAGACCGGATAACGAAAACTCGGCGGCCGGAGCGGGCAAGCGGCCAACATCCAGCGCCGTGGCATTCGACTGACCCCTCCGCCCTGGCAAGCGGAGGGGTTTGGAGCGAACACTTCGGGTTTTGCTTTGATGCCCCCCTGATCACTGTGCTGTAACGGCGGCGTCCAGTTCGGCTTCGATCCGCTCCAGTAAACCCGGCAGCGGATCGGCGCTGGTATAGGCGAGCCGCAGTCTCCCCTCCAGGGTCGCGAAACGGACCACCTGCTCGCCCTCGACCGAGCCCAGCACGATCGGACCTGTGATCGTCTTGAGCCGGTAACCGCCGTATCGGGCAGCTATCGGCAGCACGCCGAGATTGGTCGGCGACCGGACATCTCTTGCAGATCGTCTTCCGCCCCGGTCAGCGGGTTCGACCTGGAGTTGGTGGTGGCTAAAGGCTACTTCGGGGTATTTTCTGGGGTGAGAATCGGCCTAAGCCTTTGATTAGTTTGGTCGGAGCGACAGGATTTGAACCTGCGACCCCCAGACCCCCAGTCTGGTGCGCTACCAGGCTGCGCCACGCTCCGACCTGTGCCGGTAAAGGCTGGTGAACACCAACCTGCGGCCCGCGCTATATAACGACCGTGTTAACCGCGCGCAAGCCAGAAGCAAGCCGCGGCGAGATCAGCGGTCGGCAGCCTTGCGCAGCCGATCCCGCAATTCGGTGAGTTCTCCGGCGATCGAGCGGATCTCGCGAACCTGCCCGTCATCCAAGCTGCCCCGGAATAACGGCAAGTCCGCGATATCATGGCCGAGTGCGGCTTGTGCGGAGGTTGCTTCTTCCGCCGCTTCCGCGCCGGCATCCGGCGCGGCGGCTTCTTCACCGGCCTTCAGACCGCCCTCGCGCATCAATTTCTGCACGCCTTTGATCGTGTAGCCCTGTTCGTAGAGCAGGTCACGGATCGAGCGCAGCAATTCGATATCTTCCGGCCGATAGTAGCGGCGGCCACCGCCGCGTTTCATCGGGCGGATTTGCGGAAACTTGGTTTCCCAGAAGCGCAGCACATGCTGCGGCACCTCAAGGTCGTCGGCCACTTCACTGATGGTCCGAAAAGCGCTCGCCGATTTCTCGGCGCGCCGGGGCGCCGGACGCTTCGTGGCCGCTTGACGCGCATCGAGATCCGATGGGCGGGCCCGCTGCGCGCTGCTCATGATGCGGCGCCTTGCCCGGCAACAACCGGTGCCGCGCCGCCGCCGCCTTTGTTGACCCGATCCTTCAGCACATGCGAGGAGCGGAAAACCAGCACGCGGCGCGGCTTGATCGGCACTTCCTCGCCGGTCTTCGGATTGCGCCCGATTCGCTCGCCCTTCATGCGGACCAGGAAACTGCCGAACGAGGATATCTTCACGCTCTCGCCGCGCGCCAAGGCGTCGGAGATTTCGTTGAGGACCCGATCGACCAGCTCGGCCGACTCGTTCCGTGACAATCCGACTTCCTGATAGACCGCTTCGGCCAGATGAGCCCGGGTGACCGTATTGCCTTTCATGGCTTCGCCTCTCGCTGCCGCACTGCCCCTCGAAAGCTTAACAAGCCTATCGATTCCCCTGAAATCAGTCAATTAGAGAGGGACGTTGCGATGCAGCAATAGAAACGAATGGTTACCAGCGCAGAAGAGCCGAACCCCAGGTGAAACCGCCGCCCATGGCCTCCATCAAAACCATCTGGCCACGCTGGATGCGCCCGTCATTCACCGCCTCGGCGAGCGCCAAGGGGATTGAGGCGGCGGAGGTGTTGGCGTGGCGGTCGATGGTAACCACGACTTTCTCCGGGGTCAGCTTCAGGCGGTGTGCCATGCTGTCCATGATGCGCTGGTTGGCCTGGTGCGGCACCAGCCAGTCCACATCCGCCGCGGTGATCCCGGTCGAAGCGATGGCGGCGTCCACCGCCGCGGCCAGATTGACGACGGCATGCCGGAAGACCTCCTTGCCGTCCATATGCACGACGCCGGTGGTCTGCGTGGCCGAGGGCCCGCCATTCACGTAGAGCTGTTCGTAATGGCTGCCATCGGAGAACAGATGGGTGGTCAGCACGCCGCGATCCTTGGACGTCCCCTGTCCCTCGCCGCCCGCCTCCAGGATGAGGGCGCCGGCGCCGTCGCCGAACAGCACGCAGGTGTTGCGGTCGTTCCAATCGAGAATCCGGGAGAACGTCTCGGCGCCGATGACCAGCGCCCGCTTCACCTGCCCCGCCTTGATGAAATTATCCGCGGCGGCCAGGGCGTAAACGAAACCCGAGCACACCGCCTGGACGTCCATGGCAAAGCCGCCGACCATGCCCAGGCGATGCTGCACTTTGGTCGCCGTCGCCGGAAAGGTGTGATCGGGAGTGGCGGTGGCGAGGAAAATCGCATCGATATCCGCGCCACGGAGGCCGGCGATATGCAGCGCCTGTTCGGCAGCCTTGACGGCGAGATCGGATGTGAACTCGCCCTCCGCCGCTATATGGCGTTGGCGGATACCCGTTCGCTTGGTGATCCATTCGTCACTGGTGTCGATGCTCTGCGAAAGCTGTTCGTTGGTCACGACATTCTTTGGCAGGTACGCACCGACGGCGAGAGCAACCGACCGTCTCATTTCGACACCGCCATGAATTGAAACATCCCGTTTAGAGATTTGCGGCCTGCGCGCCGGAAGTCGAAGCGCCGGAAGTCGAAGCAGCGGACGCGACCGCAAAATCTTGACGCATCTTCTCGATCGCGCCGTTGGTGATCATATCGACCGCAACGCCAATAGCATTGGCGAAACCGAAGGCATCGGTCCCGCCGTGGCTCTTCACACAGACTCCGTTGAGACCCATGAAGATGGCGCCATTGTAACGCCTCGGATCGACGCGCGCACGCAGAGCATTCATCGCCGGCCGAGCCAGCAGATAGCCGATGCTGGCCATCCATGAACTGCGGAACGTTTGGCGCAGATAA
>DASYDA010000315.1:0-13763 GCA_036499865.1 Dongiaceae bacterium
ATAGTTATAGGTGCTGGTGCCGATGATGTAGTTCAGCGGCTGCGTGACCGAAAGCACCGCCATCTCGCCGCCCTGGCCGGGCCGTTCACGGATATAATTGAGCGTGATATTGCCGGCTCCGCCGGGTTTGTTGAGCACGACGCTCGGCACTTCGAGTTGCTTGGTGTCGGTCAGAACCTTCTGCAGCACCCGCGCAATGGTATCCGACGCGCCGCCAGGTGAATTCGGCACGACGAATTCAACTTGATCGGGCTTCCAGGCGTCATCCGCCTTGGCAACCTGAATTGTGACGGCTTGAAGAGCCGAACAGAGCCCGAGCGCGATCGCAGCGCTGTAAAATGTGGATTTCAGCTTAAATTCCATCGTCCTCTCCCAGTGATGATCATTTAGACAGCGGCGATCTCAATTGAGGTCTGATCCGCCTCATTACCAGCAACCTAGCACTTGTCAGACGACTTGTCATCCCCATTGACAACTTCGGCAGCGCATCCCAATCTCGGTGAAAATAGATAGTGGGAGAATTTCAAATGGCCAGCGGTCGCGCATCGTCGCTTCAAGTAAAACCTCTCGACGGGCCGCTCAGCGCCGAAATCTCGGGAGTCGATCTCTCGAATGTCGACGCAACCACATTCGCCCAGATTCGCCAAGCTTGGCTCGATAACCTCGTTCTGTTGTTTCGCGATCAGGATCTGACCGACGATCAGCAGATGGAATTCAGCAGCCGCTTCGGCACCTTGGACGAAGTGCCGATCGTGAGCGTGGGACAGAAGGAACGCTACAACAAATACATCTCCGTCGTGTCCAATATCATCGAGAATGGCGTCCCCGTCGGCGGGCTCGGCGATGATGAGGTCTTCTGGCATTCCGACACCTCCTATCGCGAGCGCCCACCCTCTGCCAGCATCCTCTACTGCCTCGAGATCCCGAAATGGGGTGGAGACACCAGCTTTTCCAACATGTACCTGGCGTGGGAGACTTTGGATCCGGCGACGCGCGACCGTATCGCCAAGATGCAGGTCAAGAACGACACCACATACACGGCCGGCGGCCAGCTTCGTGCGGGCTTCAAGCCGATCGCCGACATCCGCACCTCGCCCGGCGCCGTTCACCCCATGGTTCGCACGCATCCCGAAACCAATTTGAACGCTTTGAATCTCGGACGCCGGCGTAACGCCTATGCCGTCGGGTTGGAAGTCGAGGAATCCGAGCGTCTGCTCGACAAGCTTTGGGAACATGCCACGCAGCCGTTCCTGACCTGGACCCAGCAGTGGCGCAAAGGGGACGTGGTGATCTGGGACAATCGCTGCACCATGCATCGCCGCGACAATTTTGATCCGCATAGTCATCGCACCATGCATCGCGCCCAAGCACAGGAACCGACCCGTCCGGTTCTGGCGGAGGATGCCCTCTCGAAGCCGCCGCATGAACGCGGGCAGGCCTGGATGAAGGCAAGCGGTGCACCTAAGGGCAACAGGCCATCGGCCTAGAGTCGCAGCCGGCAATTTGAACCAAGGGTCATGGATCTTCTTCTCAAAGGCCGAACGGCCCTTGTCACCGGCGCCAGTCAAGGAATTGGCCGGACGATTGCCCTTGGCCTTGCCAAAGAGGGGGCGCAAGTCGCCGTTGCGGCGCGGCGCGGCGATCTCCTCGCGGTGCTATGCGATGCCATCAGAGCCGCCGGCGATACGCCGGCCGTGCAGATTGAATGCGATCTCTACCGGGACAATGCGCCCGAACAGCTTGCCGCGGCAGCCCTCGGCAAGTTGAAGAGGGTGGACATTCTCGTCAATGCCGCGGGCGGCAGCCGGCCTCTCCCCTTCGAAGGCACCAAGGAGCAGTGGGAAGAAGGCATGCTGCTCAACTTCTGGCGATTGCGCGAACTTACCCACGCTCTGGCGCCGCAGATGCGCGAAAACCAGTTCGGTCGCATCATCAATTTGACGGGAACCTCCGAACCGACTTCATTCAACGCGGCTTCGACCGCGAAGGCGGCGGTCCATGCTTGGTCCAAGGGCTTCTCCCGGGAGTTCGCGCGATTTGGGATCACGATCAACTGCATTCAGCCTGGGCGCATCAGGAGCGAGCAAATCGACCGGAAATATCCGACGGAAGAGAGCAGGCAGGAATTCTTTTCCAAAGAAATACCGGCACAAAGATTCGGCCAGCCGGAAGAGCTGGCCGATCTGGCGGTGTTTCTGGCTTCGCCCCGGGCCAGCTATATCACGGGAACGGTCATCCCCGTCGATGGCGGCATGAGCAGGTTTGCGTTTTAAAGTCTACTCGCGGCCGGCGCCTGGCCACGGCATTTCACGCCGAACGCGCGGACTTTGCATCGATCAGGGCCGAAAGGCCGATCAGCGCGACGCGGTAGCCATCGAGGCCGAATCCCGTGACCTGTGCCGCCGCGAACTTGCCGACCTCCGAGATCAGGCCGCGTGTCAAAGGATTGGACACATGGACTTCGACCACGGGGAAGCCGACTTGGTCGATCGCCACGGTGAGACCGCGATATCCGATCGTGAAGCCTGCCGGATTGATGATCGCTCCGTCGATGCCTTCTTCCTCGCCCGCATAAAGCTTGTTGACGAGCTCGCCCTCAATATTCGATTGAAAGATATCGACGGAAATACCCAGTTCGGTGGAATGGCTGCGGATCGCGGCGTCATATTCGGGGAGGGTGGCTTTGCCGAAGACCGATTGCTTCACCTTTCCGCGCATGTTCATCCCCAAACCGTGTAGTACCAGCACCCTTTTCATCTTATCCTCCCGGCCCTTGAAAAATCGATTCGTCGTCAACTGTTTGGCCTTGCCAGCATATGGCCCGTTACATATCATGTAAATAGGTCTGACAACTTGGCAAGACCTGCATCGCGTGAGGCGCATCGCGCTTCGGCGCCAACGATAAAAATGCAATTGCGGGAGAGAAAGAATGTTCAATCGAACTATTGCCGTGGTGGCGATCGTCCTGGCCGGCGCCTACATCTACTCCACGACTCAGATAACCGAGCTCGATTTCGGAGATCCGATCGGGCCGCGCATGTTTCCTTACGTCATTGCCGGGATCATGCTGATCGGCGCCGCGATGGTGCTGATGGAAAGCGTGGCCAAGCATCGCGAAACCATTCCACAGGGCGAACCTGCAACCATCGACGAAATAGCCGATATGCCGGCCGACCGTCCCGGACATGTCTGGATGCTGGCCGCGGTCAGCGGTTGGGTGATCCTCTACATTCTTGTCTTCGAACGCGTGGGCTACGTCATCTCCACGTCGGTTTTCATTTTCGGCCTCGTCGCCTACTTCAATAAGGGAAAATGGATCACGAACATCGCCGTGTCGGTGCTCGTCTCCATCGGGGCATATCTGTTGTTTCATCGTTTGCTGAGCGTGGGCCTTCCCGCCGGCATGCTGGCTTTCTGAGGAGCGCTTCCGATGGATGCAATCGGCCATATCATTCACGGCTTCAGCGTCTGCCTGACGCCGATCAATCTCGGTTTCGTCTTCATTGGCGTGTTGCTGGGCACCATTATCGGCGTGCTGCCCGGTATCGGCAGCGCGGCGGGCATCGCCTTGCTGCTACCCGTCACCTTCGGCATGGATCCGACATCCGCGCTGATCATGATCTGCGGGATTTTCTACGGCACGAAATACGGCGGCTCGACCACGGCCATCCTGATCCGGACCCCGGGCGAGGCCGCTTCCGTCATGACTTCCCTGGACGGCTATGAACTGGCACGCAAAGGACGCGCCGGCGCCGCCTTGGCCGTTTCCGCGATCGGCTCCTTCATCGCCGGTACCAGCGGCGTGATCATCTTGACGGTCTTCGCGGTGCCCCTGGCATCCGCTGCGCTGGATTTCGGCCCCGCGGAATACTTCGCTCTGATGCTTTTTGCCATGAGCTGCGTCTCCTCGTTGACCGGCAAGTCGCTGGGCAAGGGAATCATCGCAACGGCGCTCGGCTTGATGATCGGAACCATCGGTATCGATCAGCAAAGCGGCCAGGCGCGCTACGTCTTTGGGATTGATCAGCTCCAGGACGGAATCGATTTCATCACGGCGTCGGTGGGACTGTTCGCCGTCGCCCAGGTCTTCCGCGGCCTCGAGGATATGTATCGCGGCAACATGGCCGCGGCGATGAAGATCACCGGTCCGCTGTGGCTGACCCGCGAAGAGTGGCGACGCTCCATCGGGCCGATCCTTCGCGGCAGCGTGCTCGGATTCATGGTGGGCATCCTGCCCGGCGCGGGCGGTACGATCTCCGCGATCCTCTCTTACGTGACCGAGCGTCGTCTTTCGAAGCATCCCGAGATGTTCGGCAAAGGTGCGATCGAAGGCGTCGCAGGGCCGGAATCCGCCAACAATTCGGATACCGCCGGCGCTATGGTGCCGCTGTTGACGCTGGGCATCCCCGGCGGCAGCACCACGGCCATTCTGATGGGCGCTTTCATCATGTATGGCCTGCAGCCGGGCCCGCTGCTGTTCAAGGAGCATCCGGATACGGTCTGGGGCCTGATCGACAGCATGTATCTCGGCAACGTGATGCTGCTGATCCTCAATCTTCCGCTGATCGCCATCTTCACCCGCCTGCTCTATATCCCGAACGGGTTGCTCTATCCGCTCATCCTCGCCATCTCGGCGATCGGGGTCTATGCGATCAACGACAGCTCCGTGGATCTGCTGCTCATGCTGGCTTTCGGCGTGGCGGGCTATATCTTCGACAAGATCGATATTCCGATCCCGCCCTTGCTGCTGGCGCTCGTTCTTGGTGATACGATGGAACAGTCATTCCGTCGTGCGTTGACGATCTCCGGCGGCGATCCGATGGTCTTCGTCAAGAGTCCGATCGCGTTCGTGCTCTTGCTGATGGCCGCGGCTTCGCTGTTCGGCCCGACCATCTTCGCGAAGCTCAAGCGCTCCAACACGCGGGTCGCGGCCGTGCTGGCGCCCAACAGCGACCAGGTGTGAGAAGAACGACGGAGGGTAGAGTCTCTCTCTACCCTCCGTGCGCAACCCGCGTTTAGGAAATAAAAAATGACTGAGCTGACATTGGCCATCGCCGATGAAATAGCCTCCGCTTGTCTCGCCAAGGGACGCGCGATCGGCTGCGCGCCGCTGACCGTTGCGGTGCTGGATGCCGGCGGACATGTCATCGTTTCGAAGCGCAGTGACGGCTCGGGCATCATTCGCAACGAGATCGCTTACGCGAAGGCCTGGGGTGCTCTCGGCATGGGCCTGCCCTCGCGTGCCTTGGCGGACCGTGCCGCGAAGGCGCCCCAATTCTTCACCTCACTCGCCGCCGTATCCGGCGGGCGCATGATCCCGGTTCCGGGCGGCGTGCTGATAAAATCATCGGAAGGCCGATTGCTGGGCGCCATCGGCGTCAGCGGCGACACCTCCGATCGCGATGAATAATGCGCCGTTGCCGCGATCGAAAGCGTGAATCTCAAGGCAGATTGCGAAATCCGCTAGCCCTCCGACCGGCCTCACTTTCTCCTCGACCTCAGCCGGCTCACAGGCTTCCGAAACAACGCCGCGCATTTTTTATGAACGTCCGTTGACGCCTTGGTATGCCAACGGTATGCTTAAGGAATGCCAGATGTTTCAAGCACGTCCAGCTCGGCCAAAGCCTACGAAAAGCTGAAACTTCTCATCCTTCAGGGTGAGATCGCCCGCGGCGAGCCCTTGATCGAACGCACGATCGCGGAGCGCCTGGGCGTAAGCCGGACACCCGTACGCGAGACCATTCAGCGTCTCGAACGTGAGGGCCTGGTTCGAGTCATCGAGGGCAAAGGCGCGTTCGTTGCGTCCTATACGGCTGAAGACCTGATCGAGATCTATCAATTGCGTGAGGCCCTGGAGCCGCTCGCCGCGCGGCTGGCTTGCGACCACATGGAATCCGATGTGCTGGATCGCTTCGAGGGCGAATTCAATCGTCAGAAAGCGGATCCCCGGACGCGCGAAGACGATCCCGATTCCTGGACCCGATTGGGGCGTGCCTTCCATGAAGCCTTCATCCAGGCATCGGGGAATGAGCGTCTCGTCAAAGTTATTTCGGGTATGCAAGAGCAAATCGAGCTCTTCCGCGGCCTAGGCCGGACGATCAGCCCGAACGCCATCAGCGAGAGCACCGTCGACGAGCATCTGGAAATTCTTCACGCCCTCAAAACGCGTGATCCGCTTCGCGCGGAGACGGCGGTGAAGGTGCATCTGCAAAACGCGCTGCACTACCGGTTGGAAGGGTTGCGTCTCTATGGGAGGCGCTCTCTTTCCTGAGAAGGCCGGACGATTTTCGATCGCCGAAGACGCGATCCGAACAAAAGGAGCCACGTTTTGAGTGGACCTGAGAAAAACGGCGCCTGGGAGGCGATAGTTGTCGGCGAAGACCTCGGTGAATTGGAATACGTTCTCACCGAGAAGATGGTGTCCGATTACCGCCGGGTGGTCGACAATCCGCATGCCGCCTATCCGACCATTGCCGCGCGGCATCCCGCGAACCTGTTCTATCGGAAATACCGCCATCTGATCCGCGTGCCGAATGCGGGGCAGGAATCCCAGTATTTCAACCCGCCCGTTCCCGGTGAGACCGTCTCCGTCTCCGCCCGCATCGTCGATAAATATGAGCGGCGGCAGAAGAACTATCTCGTCATCGAGGCGATCGCGAAGAACCCGAAGGGCGAGTTGATCGAGATCAGCCGTTTGATCGGGCTGGCGCGCGAAACCACCCTGCCGGCGCTGGAAGCGGTCGCAAAGAAATGGGAATAGCCGATCAAATGGCACCACGGGTGCTCAAGGTGGGCGATTCCCTTGCCCCGACGACGCGTGAAGTGACCGTCGAGAAGATGACCGAATTCGAGAGCGTCGTCTGGGATCGCGGGCTCAATTCGCATAACGACCCGGAATCCGCGAAGCGAGATGGCCTGTCAAAGCCGATCGCCTCCGGGCAGAACCAGATGGCGTTCCTTCACGAACTGCTCGAGCGCAATTTCGGCGACGCCTGGGTCTATGGCGGCAAGATTTCCGTTCGATACATCCATCCGGTCTATGCGGGCGACCACCTCACGGCGCATGGCGCGGTGAAAGAGCTGACCGAAGAGAGCGGCAAGCCGCGGGTGGTTCTGGATGTGTGGTGCGAAAACCAGAAGGGCGAGAAAACATCGGCCGGTACCGCATCCGCCGGCCAACCCAGCGCGAAGCGAAGCTGGCATCAGGGAAACTAGGAACAGCATTCAATGACGAGTACAGGGCCTTTATCCGGCATCCGCGTGATCGAAATGACCCATGCCTGGGCCGGACCGTATTGCGGCATGATGCTCGGCGATATGGGCGCCGAGGTCATCAAGATTGAGAGCCCGGGCCACGAAGCCCAGGACCGCGGCGGGTATCCCTATGTGAACGGCGAGAGCGTCATCTTCATGATGCTCCACCGCAACAAGAAGAGTGTCGCGCTCGATTTGAAGCAGCCCGAGGGAATCGCGATCTTCCACGACCTCGTGCGCTCCGCCGACGTTCTCATCCAGAACTTCCGGCCCGGCGCCATGGAGCGTCTCGGCTTGAGCTACGACAAGCTCAAGGAGATCAATCCGGCGCTGATCTATGCGTCGCTCTCCGGCTTCGGCAATTCCGGTCCCAAGGGAAATTTTCCCGGCGTTAACATGATCGCCTTGGCGGCGAGCGGCCTCGCCTCCACGACGATCTTCGAAAACCGCCCGCCCGTCCCGCTGGGCTATGCGCTCTGCGACATCGTCGCGGCGATGTGGGCGAGCCATGGCATTCTTTCGGCCTATATCCACCGCCTGAAAACCGGGCAGGGCCAGGAAGTCGACGCCTCCCTGGTGGAAGGCGGAATTTCGCTCATGTTCAGCCCCGTCGCCATGCATTACCACGTCAAAGGTGATTGGTCGTCCAAGAACAGCCGGAACGACGGCAACGCGCCTTCCGGCTTCTTCCGTTGCAGCGACGACGCTTATCTCTCCGTTTTTGCGAGCTATCCCGGTCTGTGGGACCGCTTTGCGCAGGTCATGGGCCTGGAGCACTTGAAGGAAGACCCGCGCTTCGCCAAGCGCGACCAAAGAACCGCGAATGCGGCGCAGCTTCATAAGATCGTCGCCGAGATCTTTTTGACCAAGCCGACGGATTATTGGGTGGATCTCCTGACCAAGGCGGTGATCCCCGCCTATCGCGTCAACACCGTCGATCGGATGGTTCAGGACGAGCAGATTCTCGCCCGCGACATGATCGTCGAGCAGCAGCATCCGACCGCGGGCACGATTCATGTGGTCGGTGTGCCGGTAAAATTATCGGATACGCCCGGCGAAGTCCGGACTCCCGCCCCTCTTCTCGGCGAGCACACTGCCGAGATTCTCAAGGGGCTGGGATATGGAGACGATCTGCCGTCGCTGAAGGAGAAAGTCGTCATCTAACACGCTGGAACGCCAAGAGCACGAGAAGGCTCAGGCACATACATGGAGGAAATGCGCTATGAAAGACTCACGGGTCGACCTTGCCCGACGCAAAGGCATGATCGGATTTGCCGGCTTGGCCACGACGGCACTGCTGACGCCGCGCTGGAGCGTGGCTCAAGCCGATACCGGGAATTATCCCAACAAGCCGATTGAACTCGTCATCCCGTTTGCACCGGGCGGCGGCGTCGATCTCTTCGGCCGCACCGTCGCACGCGTGTTGAATGACGAGAAGATCGTCCCGGAATCCATCCAGATCATCAACGAGCCCGGTGCCGGCGGCGCCATCGGCATGGCCGATATGGTGCAGCGCCGCAAGGGCGACCCCTACAGCCTGCTCGGCATATCGATCCATGTCCATCTGACGCCGCTGACGATGGGGACGCAGTATTCCTATAAGGATATGACGCCCATCGCGAAGCTGTTCACCGAATACAACCTGATGGTCGTGCAGACGGATTCGCCGATAAAGAGCCTGAAGGATGTCGAAGCGTCGCTGAAGAAGGATCCCGGCCAGCTCAAGTTCGGCGGCGCCACAGTCGGAAATTCCGACCAGATCACCCTTTCGAAGTTCGCCACCGGTATCGGCGTCGACCCCACCAAGCTGACCTATATCGGTTATTCCGGCGGCGAATCCAATGCGGCGATCCTGGGCGGCCATGTCGATGTCGGCTTCGGTGGCCTCGACCTCATCGACCTGGTGGAAGCCGGCAAGATGCGGGTTCTCGGCATCAGCGCCCCGAAACGTCTGGGCGGCCGGTTCAAGGACCAGCCGACCTTCACCGAGCAGGGCTATAACGTGCTCAACGATACCTGGCGCGGCATCTTCGGCCCCCCGGGCATCTCGGCCGACGAAATCAAATATTGGCAGGATGCCTTCACGAAACTGGATCAGAGCGCCGGCTGGAAGGCCGAACTCGACAAGAACCAGTGGGTCGATGCCTTCGAGACCACGACCTTCCTGGCAACGCTCGACAAGGAGCATGAAGTCTACAAGACGCTCCTTGGCCAGCTGGGCCTGGTGAAATGAGCGAGACGCCCACAACATCGAAAAGCGGCGCGGCCAGTGGCCGCGCCGAAACGATCTTCACCATCGCATTGTTTCTCTTTGCGGTCTTCTTCCTGTGGCAGGCCACCACGATCTCGGATCCGCCGCGCAACATCGCCGTCGGATCTCGGACCTTCCCGTTCCTGATCGGCGGGGTGATGCTGATCGCTTCTATCGGACTGCTCATAAAACGGTTTCGCACGGCTTCGGACAAGCCGCAGGAACCGGAATCGCAGCTCGCGATGGCGGCGGCGGAGGAAGAGGATTCCGCAATCAGCGACTGGCCGGCGGTCATTACCGTCTTTGTCTTCCTGATCGGGTTATTCCTGCTCCTGGAGCCAGTCGGCTTCTGTCTCAGTATGACGCTGTTCATCTTCGGCCTCGCCACTTTCTTCAATCGGCGAATCTGGCTGGCCAATCTCATCGTGGGCGTCGGCTTCAGCGGCTGCTTCTACTACCTGTTCACGCAGGTTCTGGAGATTCCGCTGCCCAACGGCGTTTTGAGCGCTTGGTTCTAACGATGCCCTGGAGGGCAATTCCGTGAACGGCTTTTCTGGCATCCTCTCCGGGTTTGCAGTCGCGCTGCAGCCTTATTACCTGGCGCTTGGCTTCGCGGGCGCGGCCATGGGTACGGCGATCGGCGTGCTGCCGGGTATCGGCCCCGCCCTCACCATATCGCTTCTCCTGCCGTTCACCTTTCATCTCGTCGATCCCGTCGGTGCATTCATTCTGTTCGGTGGGATTTTCTATGGCGCGATGTATGGCGGATCGACAACCACCATCCTGATCAACACGCCCGGCGAAAGCGCTTCGGTGGTGACCGCCATTGACGGCTATAAAATGGCGCGCAAGGGCCGCGCCGGCGCTGCGCTCGCGACCTCCGCGATCGGCTCCTTCATTGCCGGCACGATCGCCACATTCCTTCTGATGATATTGGCCGAGCCGCTGGTCAATTTCGCGCTCAAATTCGGACCTTCCGAATACTTCGCCCTGATGATGCTCTCGCTCTGCACGGTGACCGCGATGGGCGGCAACGATCCGCTCAAGGCCGCGTTTTCCACCGGCATCGGCCTCGCCATGGGTATGGTCGGAATCGACAATACGAGCGGCCAGCTTCGCTTCACCTTCGGCGTGCCCTCGCTGTTCGACGGCATCGATGTGGTGGATGCCGCGGTCGGCTTGTTCGCCATCACGGAGGTTTTCTATGGTCTCGGCAATCTGAGGAAACAGACGGCCTCTCGCCTCATCGAAGCCGGTTCCCTGTTCATGACCAAGGAAGAATGGAAGCGCTCGTTCTGGCCCTGGCTGCGCGGATCCGCAGTGGGATTTGTGGTCGGCGCTTTGCCCGGCGCCGGCGCCACCATCGCCTCGTTCATGTCTTATGCGGTTGAAAAGCGCATCTCGCGCCGGCCCTGGGAGTTCGGCAAAGGCGCGATCGAAGGCGTCGCCGGCCCCGAAGCGTCGAACAATGCCGCGGCGGGTGGCGCGCTGGTGCCCCTGCTGACCCTCGGAGTGCCGGGTTCGGCGACCGCCGCGGTGATGCTCGCCGCCTTCCAGGGCTATGGCATCAATACCGGCCCCTTGCTGCTGCAGCAACACCCCGAGCTCGTCTGGGGCCTGATCGCCAGCCTCTATATCGGGAACGTGTTGCTGCTCATCCTGAACCTGCCGCTCGTCGGTCTTTGGGTGAAGCTGCTGAAAATTCCCGAAGCCCTGCTTTATCCCCTCATCCTGGCCTTCAGCACCCTCGGAATCTACAGCGTCAATCGCGACGTGATCGATCTCTGCATGGTCCTCGGCATCGGTGTCCTCGGCTTCTTTCTGCGCCGATTCGGCTATCCCCTTGCTCCGGTTGTTCTCGGCCTGGTCCTGGGCCCCCTGCTCGAAACCGAATTCCGGCGCGCCTTGATCGGTTCTCGAGGCGATTGGACAGTGTTCGTTAGCAGTCCCTTGGCCGGTTCTATCCTCGGACTGGCGCTGCTCATCGTATTGATGCCGACTCTTTGGCGCTTTTGGCAGAACCGGCACGGCCATGTGCAGCCGGCGATCGAACCCGAGACAAGCGCCGGCAATTGAGGAATTTGCGATGCCGGTCGCGGTCATACAAGCCGGCCTACAGGGTCGCTCCCAAATCGAAGTCGCGGATCGATCCTGCACGAGCGCATTGTCCTCGATCTCGACCACTATGTCCGGCGCCTCGAAAAGAAGGTTGCGGCTTGCGCTTTAAATCCCGACAGTGGCGGCAAGGTCGCCTAACCGCTTCGGGAGTTCAGTATGAGTATGACAATCGCCGTGATCGCCGCAGGCAGCATGGGATCGGCGATTGGCAGGAGGCTGTCGAGCCAGGGCGCCCAGGTGGTGACATCCATGACCGGACGCAGCGCCGCGAGCCGGGAGCGCGCGAGAACAGCGGGCATGGAGGCTGTGTCCGACGACGGACTGGCGAGGGCCGACTTCTTCCTCTCCATCGTTCCACCCGATAAGGCCGCCGAACTCGCAGCGCGCATGGCGACGATCTTCAAGACAGCGGCGCGCAAACCGGTTTACCTCGACCTCAATGCGATCAGCCCGCAAACCGCCGCCGAGGTCGCCAGGATCGTCACGTCTTCCGGCGCGATATTCGTCGATGGTGGCATCATCGGCGGCCCACCGAAAGACGGCCAATCCGGACCGGTCATCTATCTGTCCGGGCTGGTGGGCGATGCCGCCGGGGCGCTGGAACGGCACGGTCTCAGATCGAAAGTCCTTGCCGGAGATATCGGCGCCGCCTCCGCCTTGAAGATGGCCTATGCAGGCATCACCAAAGGACTTACCGCCCTTGGCACCACCATGCTGCTCGCCGCCGATCGCGCTGGCGTCGCCGAAGCCTTGCGCGCCGAACTCGCCGAGAGCCAGGCCGAGTTGCTGACGCGCTTCAGCCGGGCCATCCCCGACATGCTGCCGAAGGCTTATCGGTGGATGCCCGAAATGGCGGAGATCGAGCAGTTCATAGGAAGGGACCGGCCCGAAGCGGCGATCTTCAAAGGCGCCAGTGGGCTATACGGACAGATCGCCGAAGACCAGGCCTCGGAGCCACGCTTGGTGCCGGTTCTGAAGCGCTTCCTCGATCTTCCTTAGACAATACCCGCGGATTGACGCGTGACGGCGGGGCGTTCCGTCTGCTTGTGCCGGCGGTATTGCGACCAGCGATAGACCGTGAGCGGATCGATGGCGCCGCCGGCCCGATGCCGCGCCATGCCGAGGATCGGCGTCACATCGGTGTTGAACGCGGTTTTCAGCGTGTCCAGGGCCATCAAGGCATCGTTTTCAGCCTGTGCCTGCTCCAACCTGGCGCGATCGATGAGGACCGCCTGGGCATAACGGCGCTGCAGCTCCATGGCGCTCGACATCAAGCTTTCCACCGGATCGGTGACGTTGTGCGACTGGTCCAGCATATAGGCTGGGGTGACGTCGAATGCCTTGCGGTCCGCCGCATCGACCAGCTCGTTGAAGACCAGGAAAAGCTGGAACGGATTGACCGATCCGCTGTCGAGATCGTCGTCCCCGTATTTGCTGTCGTTGAAATGGAAGCCGCCGAGCTTGCCGAACTGGATCAGGCGGGAAACGATCATCTCGATATTGGTGTTCGGCGCGTGATGGCCGAGATCGACCAGGCAGCGCGCCTTCGAACCGAGCTGGCTTGCCGCATGGAAGCTGGTGCCCCAATCCGCGATCACGGTCGAATAGAACGCCGGTTCATAGAGCTTATGCTCGATATAGACGTGCCAATCGGCCGGAAGCGCGGCGTAAACCTGGCGCATACTCTCTAGATAACGTTCGAAAGCGCGGGCGAAATGCTGCTGGCCGGCGAAATTGGAGCCGTCCCCGATCCAGACCGTCAGGGCCTTGGAGCCCAGTGCCTTTCCGAGTTCGATGCAATCGATGTTATGCGCAACGGCCTGCGCGCGAACCGCGGAATCGGTGTGGGTCAGGCTGCCGAACTTGTAGGAGAGCTTCTGCCCGGCCGCGTCCTGGAAGGTGTTGGAATTGACCGCATCGAAACCGAGACCGAGTTCCCCTGCGAGCTCGCGGATCGCGCTAACGTCACTCGGGCGATCCCAGGGAAAGTGCAGGGAGACCGTCGGCGTCGCCCGGGTGAGACTCTGGATGGTCGCGCAATCCTCCAGCTTGTCGGCAATATTGCGCGGCTCGCCGATGCCGGGATAGCGCGCGAATCGCGTGCCGCCGGTCCCGACGCCCCAACTCGGAATCGCCACGC
>DASYDA010000316.1:0-2892 GCA_036499865.1 Dongiaceae bacterium
CAGCACGATCAGCGGATAGATCGCCCATTGCGGCGCCAGCAGATAGAACGGATTCTTGATGGCGGAAGGGTCCGCCAGGACCAGCGCGCCTTGCCCGAAATAGTTCAGCACCAAAGCCGGCAGCACCATGGAGAACCAGGAGAACTGGATCGGCTTCCGGCCGAAATGCCCAAGATCGGCATAGAGCGCCTCGGCACCGGTGATCGCCAGCAGCACGGAGCCCAGGACGGGGAAAGCGACAGCTGCATGCTCGAACAGGAAGCGGATTCCGTAATAGGGCAGGATCGCCATCAGCACTTCGGGATTGGCGACGAGGCCGCCAATGCCAAGGAGGGCGAGAGCGGCGAACCAGACGCACATCACCGGGCCGAACAGCACGCCGACCGATCCGGTGCCGCGACTCTGCACCACGAAGAGGCCCACCACGATCACCAGGGTGATCACGACGACATAATGCTGCAATTGAGGCTCGGCGACCGCGAGGCCTTCGACGGCGGAAAGCACCGAGATCGCCGGGGTGATCATGCCGTCGCCGATGAACAAGGCGGCGCCGATCATGCCGAGCGTGAACAGCAGTTTCCTTCGCCCCATATTGCGCGCCCGCTGCAGCGCCAGCGCGATCAGGGCCAGCATGCCGCCCTGGCCCTGGTTGTCGGCGCGCAAAATCAGCAAGGCATATTTTCCGCTGACGATGATCATCACGCCCCAGAAGACCAGCGAGAGCACGCCATAGACGCTGACGCGGTCGACGGCGATGCCGGTGGTCTCGTGGAAGCATTCCCGGAAGGTGTAAAGCGGGCTGGTGCCGATATCGCCATAGACGACGCCGAGCGCCCCCAGGCCAAGCTGCCACAACTTGGGCGGAGCGCCTTCCGATACGCCGTTCCCGGCAGACGCGGCAGAACTCGGCGGTTTTTCGATTGATGGCGGGGCGTCGGTCATCGAATCAATGCCCGTTGGCCCATCGCGGTGATGGTGCAAATGATTGGCTATCCATTGTGATCGTTGTGGCTCGGAGCGCCCCGTCCCGCCCGCTGCCCGCTTTTCGTGCGGGCCGATTGTGGCGCATCCTGTCACCATCCATTCTACGCCGCAACATGACAAAGCCGAGGCCGCGGCTGGACAATTGAACATTGCCCCAGGCGGATCGTTCCGCTATTGACCGGCCCCGATTCACATAGCATTGATCCCTATAACGCTGGTCCGTATAGGGCGGATCCGCTCGACAAGGGGACGAGGCAAGCGCATGGTCAGCCCGCAGAAAACCTTCCCGGTTTCCTGGGAAGAATTGCACCGCACCGCCAAGGCTCTGGCCTGGCGACTCGTGGGAATGGGTCCCTTCGCCGGTATCGTCGCGATTGCTCGCGGTGGCCTGGTGCCCGCGGCGATCATCGCCCGCGAACTCGACATCAGGTTGATCGACACCGTCTGCATGTCGAGCTACGCCGAGGACGAAAGCGAAGCGAGCGCCAAGGGCGTCCATCGCCGCGGCGACATCAAGCTCTTGAAAGGCATGAGCGGCGATGGCGAAGGCTGGCTGATCATCGACGATCTGGTCGATACCGGCAGAACCGCCAAATATGTCCGCGATATGCTGCCCAAGGCGCATTTCGCGACGATCTATGCCAAGCCGGCCGGCCGGCCGCTGGTCGATACCTTCGTCACCGAGGTCAGCCAGGACACCTGGATCTACTTCCCCTGGGACATCGAACCGCAATTCATCCAGCCCATCGCCAAGATGCGGCAAAGCTGAGAACGGCAACAAGCCGGTCATCGCCCGACGGGCCAATTGTCGATCAGCCGGGTACGACCCAGATGCACCGCCGCGAACACTCGTGATCCGGCAACGGCGACGGGAATGGGTTCCAGCGATTCGCCGTCGCAAAGTTCCAAATAGTCGATCCGGCCGAAGCCGGCCGCGGATATCTCGGTGCGCGCCTCGGCAAGCAGGTCTGCGGCCGGCGCGCCTTCCGCAAGCCTGCCGATGGCCGCGCGAAGAATTTCCGGCAGCTTGCCGGCTGTCGCACGCTCCCCGGCGGAGAGATATCGATTGCGCGACGACATCGCGAGCCCGTCGGATTCCCGTACCGTTGGCACGCCGACGATCTCGATGGGCAGATCGAGGTCGCGCGTGAATCGCCGGATCACCTGAAGCTGCTGAAAATCCTTTTCGCCGAAACAGGCCGTATCGGGTGCCGCCTGATTGAACAGCTTGGTGACAACGGTCGCGACGCCTTCGAAATGTCCGGGACGAAACGGCCCGTCGAGATGGCGCGTCAGATCGCTCACGCGCACCTCCGTCGCAAATCCTGCCGGATACATCTCCGCGACATCCGGCGCAAAGAGCAAATCGGCGCCGACCTGCATCAGCAGCCGGCGATCTGCAGCTTCGTCTCTCGGATAGGCATCGAGATCTTCAGCGGGATTGAATTGCAGCGGATTGACGAAGATCGTCGCCACCACGAAGCCGCAACGGCGTTTTGCCTCACGCACCAGCGCAAGGTGGCCGTCATGCAAAGCGCCCATAGTCGGCACCAGCCCGATACGCAGACCGGCTTTGCGTCGGGAATACACAGCCGCACGCAGGGCAGCCACGCTGCGGACCACTTCGATATCGCGCATTGGATTGCCGGATCAACCGTGCCGCTTCACGGCGCCAAAGATGTTGTCTGGACCGGGGAAGCTCCGCGAACGCACGTCCGCCGCATAGCGGGCCACGGCTTCTTCGATCTCCTGTCCGAGCTCCGCATAACGCTTCACGAAGCGCGGCTTGAAATCGGCGAAGAGGCCGAGGATGTCGTCCGAAACCAGGACCTGCCCATCGCAGGAGGCAGACGCGCCGATGCCGATGGTGGGCACCGTAATGCGGGTGGTGATCGCCTGGGCGAGCTG
>DASYDA010000317.1:0-2219 GCA_036499865.1 Dongiaceae bacterium
CGCCATGGCCTGGGCCTTGCCGGCATCGTCCGCCATGGTGCCGCCGACGATATCCGCCATGGAATCGATCGCGGCCTGCGGATTGGCCTCGGTCTCCTTGTAGGATTTGATGGTGGCGGCGACGAAGCGCTTCACCAGGTCGGGATGGTTCTTCACCGTGTCCTTGGTGGCGGAGATGCAATAGCCGACCTGGTTGACGCCGTAATCCGAATAGGGAAAGGCGACCGGCGGCTTGCCGCCATTGGCCTCGATCTCCGCCGGCTTGTCGTCGATGCCGCCAAGGATGCCGACCGAATCGCCCGCCCCCTGCAGATAAGAGGAGACCAGGGCGCCTTCCGGCACATTGGTGATCTTGACGTCGGAGGCGCTCAAGCCCGCATTCTTCAAGGCCAGCGGGAAGAAGGTGTTGACCCCGGCATTGGCGGTGGTGAGCAGGCTCTTGCCCTTCAAGTCGGCGATGGTCTTCACCCCGGTTTCGGGCCGCACCAGGATCGCATCGGTGCCCATGGCATCGATGACGGCGACGGAGATCAGCGGCGCGCCCTGCGCCGCCAGCGTCACCATGGAAGCGCAGGAGCCATAGGCAAAGGTGCTGTCGCCATTGGCGACCAGGCGGTGCGCGGAGCCCGAGCCGTTGCCGGACCGGATGTCGAGATTGATCCCGGCATCCTTGTAATAGCCCTTGTCCTTGCCGTAAGCGAAGCCGGCATGGGAGCCGTAAAACATCCAGTTCAAGCGCAGGCGGACATCGTCATCCGCGCGCGCCGCGGGCGAAGCGGCGAAGCCGACGATCGCCGCGGCGGCCGTCAGACCCAGCACTCGTTTCAGCATATTCATCATGTTTCTCCCTGCTTGATTGTCGTGTTTGGTTATTGTTTCAGCGGCTGGTGAGCCGCGGCACGCCGATCTCACGCATCATGGCGAGAGTTTCGTCGCGGTACTTCCGGCGGATATCGCGGGTGGGCGGACGGCAACGGCTGGAGGGCAATCCGACCAGTTCCATGCAGAGCTTGTCGAGATAGCCGTCGCCGCTGGTGAATTCGCGCTCGATTTTGACCCAGAGCTTGTACCAGGGCATCGCCTCCTTCACGAGCATCCGCGCGATCTCCGGATAATTGCCGGCCTTCACCTCGCGCATCAGCTTGATGCCCCATTCCGGCCAGAAATTGCAGAGATGCACCTCGAAGGCGCGCGCGCCCAAAGCCGGCATCGCGCTGTAGGCGAAGAAGAGATTGTTGTCGATGACCGTGAAGCGATCGGAGAAATGCGAGACCACATCCTCGAATTCCATCGCATCGGTGCGCGGCGTCGCCCATTTCAGCCCGACGACATTGGGAATCTTCGAAAGCCGCTCCACCATGGCGAAGGAGACGGCGGTCGCGGTCCAGAAGGTGTTGTAGATGATGATGCCGATATTGGGCGCCGCTTCCGCCGCCGCGCGCACGAATTCCTCGAAATCGGCTTCCACATGGGTGAAGTAGAACGGGCAGGAAACCTGGATGAAATCGACGCCCATGGATTGCGCCGCCTTGGCCAAACGCTGCAGCTCCAGCGTGCTGGTGGTCTGCGCGCCCATGGCGACGGGGATGCGGCCGTTGACTTCATCGAGCACCACTTCGGCCACGCGCAGGCGCTCGTCGAAGGTCATGGTGGAGAAATCGCCGGCGGCGCCGCCCGCGAGGAAGGTCGCGGTCTCGGCGGTGAGCCCACCTTCGATCAGGAAGCGCGCATAGCGCCGCAGCGCCGTTTCATCGACGGCGAAACCCGGCTCGTCCTTGAACGGCGTCGGGATCGTGACGTAGCAGCCTTCCAACCGCGTCTTCAACGGATCGGGACTCAAAACCTCGATACTCCTCATACGCTCGGCGTTCTCGGCGAGGCAAAGCTCCGCCGCCCGCGGAAACCGGCATCCCACGGCGTCACATCATTCTCGAACCGGAGGGACCTGTTCGTCCCTGAAGCGGCCGATGGGCGCCTCCCAAGCGCCACCGCCGCATTGCCATCATCATCCCGCCGGCGCATGATGGATTGACGAAAACAGACAAGAAATGCGCAATGCCGGTCAAATCGCGCCGTTCACGGAAATCCGCAGCCGCGACGCCGGAGCCGGCGCAAAGCGGCGCGATCCCCGCCTTCAATTTCATCCTGCAGCCGGAATTCCCGATGAACGCGCTGATCCTCGCCAGCGAGGCCCTGCGCATCGCCAACCAGAATCGCGG
>DASYDA010000318.1:0-5777 GCA_036499865.1 Dongiaceae bacterium
GGCATGGGGCTGGCCTGCGGGGCGGTGCCGGCCCCATGGTGGTGCGCACCGCGCTCGGCGGTTATCTATGTGCATGAACATAACGGCTGGGGTTTGGTTGCGCTGGCCGGAGGAATTGCAACGCTGCTGTTCCGCTGGCGATGGGCAGCGGCGCTCGGGCTGGGTGCCGGACTGCTCGGCCTCGTTCTCTACAACGCCGGCCTCGCGGCCGTGGGCCTGTTGCTGACCCTGCTTCGCCTGCTGCGTGCTTAACAGAGCGGTCCTACCGATGCGGTAGAGCGAGAATGCTCTTGAAGAAGGCCGCGAAGCCGAGCTGCGTGCCGACCGATAACGCTGTCGCGGAAGGCACCAGCAGCCGCATCATCTGCCGCACTTCGAGGTCGCCGAAATGCGCCTCCTTCCAGATCGAGATGCCGGCGGCGATCCCGGTCAGCCCGGCAAGAAACAGCAGGCCGGCGAGAATCAGCAGCCGTTCCAGCGTCAAAGGCCGCAGCAACGCCGCCAGGCGGCGGGACGGCGGCAGCAGGCCGCTGGCGATGGAGAATTGCCGCGCCAATATGGAAAAGATCCCCGACTGGACACCGAGGATGATCGCGGTGCCGGAAAGCAGCTGGGAATTGACGTCGAAAGTCGTGCCGAAAATCCGGACCGGGCCTAATGTCAGGGCCACCATCGCCAGAAACCCGGCGCCGGCCAGGCCGAGTCCTGGATAGAGAAACAGCCAGTTCGGGCTGAACATCAGCAGGAACCGCAGATGCCGCCAGCCGTCGCGCCAGCTCCTGAGATGCGGCGCGCGGCTGCGCCCGTCGGGGAAGAGAACCGTGGGCACCTCCGATATCCGCAGCTTCGCCAATGTCGCCTTGACGATCATCTCGCTGGCGAATTCCATGCCCGTGGTCCTGAGGTCGAGCTTTCGGATCGCATCGCGATCGAACCCGCGCAGGCCGCAATGGAAGTCGCCGATCGGGCTGCGAAAGAACAGGCGCCCGATGAAGCTCAGCACCGGATTGCCCAGATAGCGGTGCAGCGGCGGCATCGCGCCGGGCTTGATGCCGCCCTTGAACCGGTTTCCCATCACGAGCTGGCTGCCGCCGCGCAGTGCATCGAGGAACGGCATCAGGTTCGAGAAATCATAGCTGCCGTCGGAATCCGCCATGATGATGGAGCGGCCTCGCGCCGCGTCGATTCCACCCGACAAAGCGGCGCCATAGCCTTTGGCCCCGACGGCGACCACCCGCGCGCCCGCTTCTTCGGCAAGCGCCTGGGAGCCGTCGGTGCTGCCGTTATCCGCGACGAGAATCTCTCCGGCGATCCCATGCCGCGCCAGGAAGTCGCGCGCAAGGCGGACGCAGCCGGGCAGCGTTTCCGCTTCATTGAGGCATGGCATCAGAATGGTGAGCTCGCAGCCTTCGGTTCTCGGCCCGGTCATGGTAGAATCGGTCATGACGGAATCCGTCATGACCGGGTTCGCATGGAGAGAACCGCCTCTGCTCTTGGTCATCGGCTGTATGCTCATGCCGCTACCATTCCGCAGGTAAGGTTAAAAGTAAATGAAGCCGCGCGGCTAGAGCCTATCGCCGCAACTCGGACGACGGCTCAGGCGACGGGCCAGGCCACGCGGGGGTCAGGCGGCGATCTTCGCGACCTTCCGTCCGCTCTTCATCTCCCGTTTGAGATCAAGGCAGAGCCCGCGCCAGGCGGCGATGCCCGGAAGGGCCAGCAGCACGGTCAGGATGCACCAAGCCATGGCCTCGAGATTGAATGGCCCCTCGTTCCAGAGGATGAAGCCCGCCGTGCCGACAAGGATCAGCGAAAGCACGGCTTCTTCGCGGCGGTCCGGCAGCGCCGTCCACAGCTTGCCGCTGAGATCGGCGAAAGCGAAACCGATCGCGGGCAGGATATAGGCCGCCAGCGGGAAATCCCGGTAGCGCGGATCGAAGCAGAGGCCGAGCGAAACGGTGGCGGCGCCGATCAGTGCCGCCAGCCGCAGCAAGGCGATGACGGTGCGCGCTTCCGGCAGGCGACGGGGGTGCCGCAGCCAGGATATGGCTTCGAGGAAGGATCCGTTGGCAAGATTGCGGCGGTCGGATAGGAGTGCCGCGATCAGCAGAGTCCCCGTCGCCAGGGTCTCGATACCGATCAGGCACTCCAGCAGCCATTCCCAATCATTGCGCGAGACCAACCAGGCATGTGGAAAATGCAGGACCAGGCAGAGGCCGGTCAGCATGGCGCCGAGCGACGCGGCGACCCGGCGGAAGATCCCGGGCTGGCCGCGCCAAAAGCGGACCATCGCCAGAATGCCGATGCCCAGCACAACAGATAAGGTCGCGCGCACCGGCCAGCCGGGATATTCGGTCACGGGATCGGTCCAGGAGAATTTCGGCTGGCGATCCTCGCCGTAGATGCCCCAGTAGCCGCCGGCGGTGCCCTCCTGCCAGCGCTTCCAAGGCTGATCGAAGGCCTCGATGAAATTGTAATCGAGATCGGCGCCCTTGGCGTAGACCAGGAAATCGCGCAGGTAGCGTGCCTGGTTGACCAGCGAGGGTGCCGCATCCTCGCGCCAGCGCCCGGCGCTCGGCCAGCCGGTCTCGCCCACCATGACCTCTTTGCCCGGAAACGCCGCGCGGACCTTGTTGACGATCTCCTGGAGATGCGCGACGCCGGCGCTCACGGGAAGGGGCTGGTCTTCCCAATAGGGGAGAACATGGATGGTGACGAAATCGACGGAATCCCGCAAAGCCTGCGGTGCGCGCAGCCAATACTCCCAGACATCGGCATAAGTGACCGGGAGGCCGGATTCCTTGCGCACCCGGGCCGCGAGGGTGGCCAGGGTCTCGCCGGTCTGCTCGCCCCGCAGCAGCACTTCGTTGCCGACGATGATCGCGCGAATGGCGCCCGGATAGGCATGCGCCAGTTCAACCGCCTTCTTGATCTGAAGTTCGTTATCGGAGGACTTGCTCCCGATCCAGATGCCGAGCAGCACCTTCATGCCAAGCTGGGCGGCGAGCGGGACCACCTGGTCGAGGCCTTGATTGACCGCATAGGTGCGCACGCAATTGGTGATCGGTTTCAATTGCTTGAGGTCTTCGGCGATCTGTTGGGGCGGGATGGTGAGCGTCTGGTCGAGCGGCGTCTGATCGCCGCGGAACGGCGTATAACTCGCGCAATGGAGCTTGGCTTCAGGTGCCGGCGGCAGAGCAACCGGGCGGCCGAGCCAAGCCCAAAGCGCCACGCTTAAGGCTGCCGCCAGAATGATTGGCGGCGCCCAGGCCCCGATCCCCCGCATGATCGATCAGCGGCCTTTGCCGAATTGGGTCTCCGGCAAAGCGAGCGGCGGCAGCGGCATGGTCTCACGACGGCCAAAGGGCAAGGCGTTGATCATCGACATGATCAACGCGGAAGCAAACGGCAGCGATTGCACGAAGAGCAGCAGCGCCCAAAGCATCGCGGAAGGCTCGGAAGCGCCGCGGGTCAGGGCGATCCAGATTCCGCTGCCGATCAGAATCGCCGCGATCGCCGTCTCTTCCCAGGCATCCACCAGGCCGCGGACGACGGCCGGCGTGTTCTCCATCTTTGGCGTGCGATGGAACGGCAGGTTGTTGGTGAAGATGCCGCGCCAGACCGCCTTGGAGACCGAATAAGAGACGGCGAGGCCGGCGATAGAAGCGCCGATATTGTCGAGCAGGCTGCAGGGCACCTTCTGCGAATAGAGCCAGAAGGACTTGCCGACCTTGAAGAAGAACATGCCGAGGGTGACGATCAGATAAAGCGTCAGCGGCGGCTGCACCAGGTTCGGCGCCAGGATCATGCCGGCGGTGAAAACCACCGCCAAGGCGATGAAGGAGAGCTGCAACCCGTCGGCGATCCAGGGCAGCCAGCCCGCCAGGAATTGATAGCGCTGCGCGGCATTCAGCGGGGAGTTTCCGAACGGCAGCAAATCGCGCCAGTGGCGTTTCAGGATCATCATCGCGCCATAGGCCCAGCGGTAGCGCTGCTTGCGATAGGCGACGAAGTTGTCCGGGATCAACCCCTTGCCGTAGCTCTTCTGCGTATAGACCGCCTTGTGGCCGGCCTCGAACAGGCGCAGGCCGAGCTCGGCATCCTCGGTGATGCACCATTCGGCCCAGCCGCCGACGTCGACCAGCGCCGATTTGCGGATCAGCGCCATGGTGCCGTGCTGGATGATCGCGTTCTTCTCGTCGCGGGTCTTCATGCCGAGGAAGAAGAAGCCGGCATATTCCCAGAAGCACATCCGCTTGAAGAGGTCGTCCCTGCCGTCACGGTAATCCTGCGGCGCCTGGACCAAAGCCACCATGGGATCGGCGAAATGCGGCGCGAGATCCGAGAGCCAGGTCGGCCGCACGATGTAGTCGCTGTCGATGGTGGCGATCACCTCGGCGTCGGGATCGGTCTGGGTCAGGCCGTAATTCAAGGCGCCGGCCTTGAAGCCCGGCCATTTCGGCAGATGGAAGAACTTGAAGTTCGGACGGCCGAGCGAATTGATATAGGCCTCGACCGGCTTCCAGACCGCATCGTCCTTGGTGTTGTTGTCGATGATCAGGACCTCGAAGTCCGGATACTGGAGCCGCTCCAGCGCCTGGATGGTGTCGATCATCATCTCCGGCGGCTCGTTGTAGCAGGGCACGTGCACGGAGACCTTCGGCAGCTTCCAACGCCGCGGCACCGGCGGCGGCGCCAGGCGCCGCTCGGTCTTGCCCAGCCAGAGATTGACCGCGAGCTCGAGGCCCTCGACCAGGAAGATGGTGACCAGCAACAGCACCGCCGGCGCGATCATGATCAGCGCCACGATGTCGAGCCAGGTCAGATAAAGCTGGCTGTAATCGGCGTAGATCCAGACGCCGATCATGACGCCGCCGCAGCCCAAGAGCGAGACGAAGAACCGCCCGCGCCGGGTGAGCGCGAGCTCGCCGCGCATCATCCAGAGCGCGAAGGGCAAACCGAGGCCGATCGTCGCCAGCGCCAGCCAGCGCCAGTTCTGGTAATTGACCAGGATGCCCTGCAGCGCGGGCTTGGCCTGCCGGTCGGCGTTCCAGATGCCCCAATAGGCGCCGACGCCGCCCTCGGTGTTGATCTTCCAGGGCTCGTCGAAGGCTTCGATGACGTTGTAGTCGATGTTGTTCTTCTTGGCCTCGACCAGGAACTTCCTGAGGAAGATGCCCTGGTTGATCGGCGAGGCGACGGCGCCCTCGCCGCCATTGGCCTTATCGACGCGGGTCAGGCCCTCGCTCGGCCAGCCCACCTCGGCAATCAGGATGCGCTTGTTCGGGTAGGCCTGCTTCACGAGGTTGTAGTTGGCCATCACCTGATCGACGGCCTTGTCCACCGATACGCCGTTCCAGAACGGCAGGATGTGGACGGCGATGAAGTCGACCTCGGAGGCGAGCCGCGCGTATTTGGGATCGAGCCAGATGTGGAACGGCTCCGCGGTCGAGACCGGCAGCTCGGTGCCCGCCTTCACCTCGCGGATGTAGCGGATCAGGTCGTCTTCCTTGACGAGATTGTGAAGCTGCGTCTCGTTGCCGACGATCACCTGGTTGACCGAGCTCACCGAGTTCGCGATGTGGATCAGGCTGCGAACCTCTTCCTCATCCTTCTTCGGATCGACATCGATCCAGGCGCCGGCGGTGACGTTCAGGCCATATTGCGCGGCGAGCACCGGAATCTGCGCGCTGATCCCGGTCGATTCATAGGTGCGGATCGAACGCGCCTCGACGGCGATCAGCTGCAGATCCTGCTTGATCTCATCGATCGTGGGT
>DASYDA010000319.1:0-5022 GCA_036499865.1 Dongiaceae bacterium
GATCATGCCGGTCGCGACCACGATCATCACCACCAGGACGCCGGCGAAAAGGCCCAGCGTGAAGCCGAGACTGAGTCGCGGACCGAAAGCCGCGCTGGCCGCCGCGAGGCTCAGCGTCGCGGGGCCGGGACTGCCCGTAAGGGCAAATGCCGCCAGCAGGAAGCCCGTCCAGTTTTCCAAGCCCGCCGCTCCCATCCGGCAACACCCGCGCCATGCCTCAACTTAGAGAAAAATCCCGTTCGGTCTTGAACGATCGTGTGCGGAAGCACGACGCGCCGATGGTGGGACTTTTTACAGATCAGATTTCTTTTACCCGCTCGCGCAGCACGTATTTTTGCACTTTTCCGGTGACGGTCTTCGGCAGATCGCCGAAGACGATGTAATGGGGCCGCTTGAACCGGGCCATGTTCTCTTTGCACCAGTCGATCAACTCAGGGGCGGTCGGCGCAGCAACGCCCGGCCGGAGCGTCACGAAGGCGCAGGGTGTCTCGCCCCAATGCGAATCGGGCTTGGCGACGACCGCCACCTCCTGGATGGCCGGATGGCGCGACATCACCTCCTCCACCTCCAGCGAGGAGATATTCTCGCCACCGGAAATGATGATGTCCTTGGAGCGGTCCTTCACCTCGACATAGCCGTCGGGATGCATGACGCCGAGATCGCCGGAATGGAACCAGCCGTCTCGGAAAACCTGGTCGGAGGCTTCTGGATTCTTGAGATAACCCATCATCACCGTATTGCCGCGCACCGCGATCTCGCCCATCGAGGTCCCGTCCGCCGGCAGCATCTCGCCGGTGCCCGGATCAATCACGGAGAGGCCGGCCGAGGTGATGTAGCGGACACCCTGCCGGGCGATCAGCTTCGCCTTCTCGGCAAGCTCCATGCTCGGCCATTCCGGCTGAATCTCGCAGACCGTCGCGGGACCATAGGTTTCGGTCAGCCCGTAGGCGTGGTTGACGACGAAGCCCATGCGTTCCATGGCGCCGATCACGGTGCTGGTGGGCGCCGCACCGCCCGTCATGATGCGAACGCTCTGCTTCAGCTTGCGGGTTTCGCTGCCGGGCGCGAAGGCCAGCATGTTGAGCACCGTGGGCGCGCCGCAAAGATTGGTAACGCCGTGCCGGTCGATCTTCTCGAAGATCTCTGCCGGCACGATGGCGCGCTGCACGACATTCGTGCCGCCCGCCGCGACAACGCCCCAGGTATAGGTCCAGCCGTTGCAATGGAACATCGGCAGCGTCCAGAGATAGACGCTGTCCGGCCCGAGGCGGCTGGCCAATCCCTGCCCCAGCGCATTGAGATAGGCGCCGCGATGATGGCAGACGACGCCTTTCGGGTTTCCTGTGGTGCCCGAAGTGTAGTTGAGCGTGATCGCCGACCATTCGTCGGAAGGCCAGGAGATCGGCGCCTCAGGATCGCCTTCGGCGAGAAACCCTTCGTAATCCGCAAACGCGCCGCTGACGGGATGGCCGGCGACGCCGATCTCCACCGCGATCAAGGGCCGCTTGACCTTCTCCAAAGCGGCGCGCGCAACCGGCGCCAGTTCGGCGTCGAACATGAAGACCTTGCTCTCGGCATGCTCCAGGATGAAAGCCACCGTCGCGGCATCGAGACGAAAGTTAATCGCGTTCAGCACCGCGCCAGCCATCGGCGCCGCGAAATGCATCTCGAGAGCGGCGATGCTGTTTGGCGAGAAAACCGAGACCGTATCGAGCTCCCCCGCTCCCGCCTTGCGAAGCCGATCGGCCATGCGGCGGCAACGCGCAAACATCTCGCGATAAGTGACGACGCGCTCGCCGTCGATGATCGCCGCCTTCCGCGGATAAACCAGGGCTGATCGTTCCAGGAAACTGATCGGCGTCAATTGCTCGTAATTGGCGCCCCGCTTCTGCAATCCATCCCGGTATTTGTCCATTTGCGAACGCTCACATCAGGCAGGCTTGACGGCGCGCATTCGCGCCGGACGCAACTCACCTTTGTCCAGGACCACGGTCAAAGACCGCCAATCCTCGATGAAGAAATCGCGGGCTTCAGCGAGTTCCCGGGTCAGCAGATCGTGCAGCGGGCCCTTCATCCGCGCGAGTTCCTGGTGTGCATCGGCGCGATAGAGCTCGGCGATATCCTTCAGCGCGAGATCGGTGAAGCCTGCGGCATGGACGATTTCGCCATATTCGGCCAGCGTCACCAGATTGTATGTCAGGCCCTCCATCTTGAAGAAATACAGCATGTCTTCGCTGTAAGGCCCCGGCGACTTCATCCAATCGCCGCACGTCACGATGCCGCCCGGTTTCAGGACTCGAAAGACCTCGGCGAAGAAGCTTTTCTTGTCGGGAATGTGCAGCCAGGAATCCTTGCCGAAGACCACATCGAAACTGGCGGTCTCGAAAGGCAGCGGGCCGGGCTCCACCAGCCGTATCTCGATGCGATTGGCATCGGGCGATTTGGCGATCCGCTCCCGGCCGAGTTCCACAATCTGCTTCGAGACATCGATGCCGGTGACTTGCGCGCCGAATTCCCCCGCCAGCACCTCGTCGAGACCGCCGAGGCCGCAGCCGATATCGAGCACCGTCTTGTCTTTGAGATCGAGGCCCGCGACGACGGCGCGCACGGCCTCGGGACCGCCCGGCGACAGAAAGCCTTCGCCCCACATGATCTGAAGCAGCTTCAGCATCCGGTCGCCGTATTCCTCATGCGCCTCATCGGCCATGAACGTCCCCTCTCGCCGCAGGCGTTACTTCGATCCCTCGGCCTGTTCCATATTGGTGATCGAAACCTTGTAGACGATGCCGGGCCCAAGACGCTTGTCGCAGACCTTCTGAAGCTGCTGCTGCAGCAGATCGAGATTGTAATTGCTGTCCTCGACGAGCTTGCGCGCCAGCAGCGAATGCAATTCGACCTGAAAATCGTTGATCAGTTCGGGCATGATCTGCTTCGCCTTCTCGGCCTTCTTCGGATCGTCGAAGGTCAGCGCGAAGCGAAAGAAGAAGGCACGGTCGATCTGCCCATTCTTGATGACGGAGACGGTCATGCTGTCATTGGCATCGACCGGGATCACGAGCTGCGACAATTGCGGCGGCGGCGGCGGAGGTGGCGGCGCGTTGGGATCCTTGCGGAAATAGAACCACCATGCCGCACCGCCGGCTCCGCCAAGCAGCAGCAAGAGAACGAGGATGATCAGTATTTTCTTCATTCGGCCCGGCCGGGAGCCCCCTACCCTTCGAGCTTGTCAATCGTGCCGCCAGTCTATACGACGCGGAAACCCGAGAGAAGCCAATGAACCAAGGAGTTCAACCCGGTGACCATCGAGGCGATGATTTTCGACTTCGGCAATGTGCTGATCGGCTGGAATCCGGAAAACCTCTACCGGAGCCTGATTCCCGATGCCGCCCAGCGCCGGCGCTTCCTCGATGAAATTTGCAATTCGGCATGGAACCATCAACAGGATCTCGGCCGCACCTTCGCCGAGGCGATCGCCGAGCGGATCGCGCTCTATCCCGACCGGGCCGATCTGATCCGCGCCTATCACGGGCGATTCGGTGAGATGCTGTCCGGGCCCGTCGCCGAGGGCCAGGACATCCTGGACCGCGTGGCGGCAAAGGGTGTTCCCTGTTACGGGCTGACCAATTGGTCGGCCGAGACCTTCGAAGCGAGCCGGCCTGTGATGCCGTTCCTCTCCCGCATGGTCTACACGGCCGTCTCCGGCCAGCTCAAAATGGGAAAACCGGATGCGGCGATCTTTCACCATCTGCTGGGCGTGATCGGAAAACCGGCGGAAAACTGCGCCTTCCTGGACGATTCACCGGCCAATATCGAAGGCGCGCGCAAGGTCGGATTGAAGGCCGTTTTGTTCAAGAATGACGGTTCGGCCTTGGCGGAGCTGCGGGCCGCCGGCCTCGCGATTTAAAAATGCTGGAAGCCGGTTTGCTTGAGAGGCAGCACGGCTCCGTCGCGATCGACTACGCTGACGCCGGAGCCCTCGACGACCTTGCCGATCTCCGTGATCGGAACCCCGGTCTTCCGCGCCACGTCCCGCAGAACCGAGGCATCCCGCGTCGTGAACAGAATCTCGTAATCGTCGCCCCCGGTGAGCAGGGATTCCAGAAGATCGAGATCGGCAGCCAAAACCTCGCTTGCCGCTTCCGACAGCGGAACGCGCTCCGCGCGGATCACCAGGCCGCAATGCGAAGAGTCGGCGATATGGCCGGCATCGGCCACCAGCCCATCCGAAATATCCATCGCGGCGTGAACGACACCAGCTTCCAGCAAGGCGGGGCCGACATGCACGCGCGGTTGCGGGACTTGGTTCCGTTCCGCGAGGAAACGGGCATGGCTGGGATCCAGGCCACGCAATTCTCCCTGCAGCACGCGCAGCCCCAGCAACCCGTCGCCGATGGTGCCGGTCACGAAGAGACGATCGCCGGGCTGAGCGCCGCCGCGCCGCAGCGCCTTCCCGACCGGCGCCGTGCCGATGGCCGTGACCGACAATGTCGTTGGCCCCGGCGTGGCCACCGTATCCCCGCCCATAAGGGAAATGCCGAAAAGCGCCTGGTCCTCGGCAAGACCGCGGGCGAATTTGGCGACCCAGGCTTCGTCAATATCGGGACCGAACGCCGTCGTCATCAAATAGCCGACCGGCCGCGCGCCCTTGGCGGCGAGATCGGAGAGATTGACCCGCAGCATCTTCTTCGCGATGCAATCCGGCGGATCGCTGGAGAGATAATGGCGGTTTTCCACCAGCGCATCGGCGGTGATGACGAGTTCCTTTCCCGCCGGCGGCAGGTAGGTGCAGGAATCGTCCTCAAGATTGACCGCGCCCGCGAAACCTTTCGCGAGCGGCGCGAAGTACTTTTCGATCAGCGCGAATTCACCGGCGAGCTTGGCCTGCACCGCCGCGCACCTGTTCCATTTCCGCCGGCCGAAGCAGATGGGCGAGCTTGTCCAGCACACCGTTCGCCAGAGCGGTCTCCTTGTCGCCGAGAAAGGCATCGGCGACGGCAAGGTATTCGCTGATCGCGACCTTGG
>DASYDA010000320.1:0-2810 GCA_036499865.1 Dongiaceae bacterium
TCGCACTTATGGATGATGGAAACGGCGGTCCTTCCGCGGTCATTCCACCGCTATCACCACGAGCAGATCCGTGGTTGTCTGTTTCTCCCTCAGTTTCCTCCGGCTTGCAGCCACGCGATATAGTCTTTCATCGCGATGCCCAGCGGACGTGGCCGCCAATCCAGATCCTGCGCGGCGCGTGCGACGTCGTAGGCCGCCCATTTCCCGGTGCGCCGGTCCGGTTCGGTCCTGAAATCGGCTTTGGCGGCATCGACGATCTCCATCGAGAACCCGGGCATGACCGCGGCGGCGTGAGAGACCAGATCCTTCACGGTGGCGGTGATGCCGCAGGCAAGATTGTAGACATCGTGATGCAGGTTCTTGCGCGGCGCAATCAGCAATCGACGCAGCCCGTCCGCCACATCGGGGGCGTAGACATAGTCGCCGACCGCCTCGCCGGAAGCCGATTTGGTACGGCGACCGGCCGCCGCGGCATGGCAGATGTGGTTGGCGACATTGCGGACGTTGCGCGCGGATGTCTGCCGGTCCATGGGGCCGAATACGCTCGAAAGCCGCACAATGGCCAGGTCCATCGCGTAAAGCTGCTTGAACCGCCGGGCGATCAGCTCGGAAGAATACTTGCTGACATCGTAAAGCGCGGTGGGACCGATATAACCGTCTTCCGGAAGCGGGAAGAATTTCTTCTCCTGTTCCGGAACCGAATCGGCATAGACCGACCCCGTGCTGACATAGACGAAACGGCCCGGATTCTGCCGATTTCGCGCCCAGTTCAAGGCCTGCGCGGTGCCCATGACATTGACGTTGAGAACGCGCAGGGGATCTTCCCGCTCCGGGTCGCGCTGTCGGCCGGAGGGTTCGGTGTAGGCATGCGGCGTCACTGCCGCGCCATGGACGACATGCGCACCGTCATCCGGCAAGCGCGACCAGGTCTCCGGCGAGGTAACATCCGCCGTGATGAATTCCAGCCGCTTGGCAACCGGCTCGAAGTATTGCTTTGCAACCGCATCGATCGGCGAGGCATCGATGGCGATCGCGGTATTGGCGGAATCCGCTTCCAGCCAATGGCGCAAAAAGTTCGCCATCACAAAACCGTTACCGCCGGAAACGATGACCTTCATTGCCCATCCACCATCATTGTGCTGCCCACCATCTCAACCCGCCATCCAGCCGCCATCGACCATCAGATTGGTTCCGGTCACGTAAGTCGACATCTCGCTTGCCAGGAACAAAGCGGCCGAAGCCACATCGCGCGGTTCGCCGAGACGCGGCCATGGCGTGCGCCGCCGTGAATAATCCAGCCGCGCCGGATCGGTATCCGCCGTCGAGCTGCGCGTGACGATCTTTCCCGGCGCCACCGCGTTGCAGATGATCAGGTCCTTGGCGTAGTCGACGGCGATCTGGCGGGTGAGGTAAACGGCGCCCGCCTTGCTGACGCCATAGGCGCAATCGCGCGGCGCGGCTATCATGCCGTGTTGCGACGAGATGTTGACGATCCGCCCGCGCGCTTCGCCGACGGGTTCCTGCTTCAGCATCTGCTGGATGGCGCGTTTGCAGCCGAAGAACATGCCCGTCACATTGACGGCCATGACGTGATTCCACTGCTCTTCCGTGGTGTCCAGCAGCGTGGTGCCGGAATAGGTTGCGGCATTGTTGACCATGACGTCCAGCCGGCCGTGCAGGCGCACGGTCTCCGTCACCACCCGGTCGATGTCGTCCCACCGGGATACATCGGTCGGCTGGAAGAAGGCCTGCCCGCGCTCTTTCCGGATCAAATCGAGCGTGGTCTCGCCGCCTTCGATCGGATCTTCGCGCCGATCCGCCACCGCCACGATGGCGCCTTCCGCCGCGAAGCGGAGCGCGATCGCCCGGCCGATGCCGGAACTCGCGCCCGTGACGATCGCGACCTTGCCCGAGAGAAGACTCACTCAGCGGCCTCGGCGGAATCGGCGATCATTTTCGGTTGCGGGAATTGGCGCCGCCAATGGCGGGCGATCTCTTCACGCCGACAAAGCCAGACACGGTCATGGGTCAGCACATAATCCAGGAAGCGCTTCAATCCTTGGATCCGCCCCGGCCGGCCGATCAATCGGCAATGCGTACTGAGCGTCATCATCTTCGGCGCCGTCTCGCCCTCGGCATAGAGCGCATCGAAGGCATCCTTCATATATTGGAAGAACATCTCCGAAGTCGGCAGATCCTGGTTGCGCGCCATCCGGCTGTCATTGTGGTCGAAGCTGTGCGGCACGATGAGGTGGGAACGCGAACCGACCGTCACCCAATAAGGCAGATCCTCGGCATAGGCATCGCCGTCATAGAGGAAGCCGCCCTCCTCCACCACCAGCCGGCGCGTGTTGAGGCTCGGCCGTCCCGTATACCAGCCGACCGGCCGGCGACCCGTCATTGATGCGATGGTCTTCACGCATTTCTGAATGTGTTCGCGCTCGTCCGCCTCGCTGATTTCGGCATAGTCGATCCAACGCCAGCCATGCGCGACGACATCGGAACCCGACGCGGCGATGGCCTCGGCCACGCGGGGATTGCGCTCCAGCGCCAGCCCGACGGCATAGACCGTGGGGACGACGTCGCGCTCCTGGAACGTACGCAAGACGCGCCAGACGCCGGCACGCGCGCCGTATTCGTACATCGATTCCATATTGAGGTCGCGCAGACCCGGCACCGCAGGCCCCGCCCCCACTTCCGATAGGATTGTTTCGGGGCGATTGTCGCCGTTCAGCAGGCTGTATTCGGCGCCTTCTTCGTAGTTGACCACGAAGTTGAGGGCGATCCGGGCATTGCCCGGCCAATGGGGA
>DASYDA010000321.1:0-4054 GCA_036499865.1 Dongiaceae bacterium
CCGGCAGGAAGAACCGCTCGCGGCCGGCATTGCGATCCGGCCCCTTGGCGATGGCGGCCATGCAGAGATCGGTGATGCCGAGATCGGCCAACACCTGCAGCCCCACGCCGAGCTGCCCCTGCCCGCCATCGATCAACACCAGATCCGGCCAAAGGCCCTTGTCGCGATCGGGATCCTCCTTGAGCGCGCGGGCGAAGCGCCTAGTCAGCACCTGACGCATCATCGCGTAATCGTCACCCGGCGCCAGGGTGTTCACCGCATCGATGGCTTCGGCGAGTGAAACGGAAGGATCCGGCTCCGGCACGAAAGCCGGCATGGGTGCTTCGCCCAAGCCCGGCGTTTCGTCCGGTCCGGGCGCTTTCGGCGGTTCGGGCGCTTTCGGCGGTTCGAGGGGCGCCTCGACCAGCTCGGCAAGCCTCTCCGGTTTGGCGACATCGCGGATGGAGTATTTCCGGTACTGGTTCTTCATGAAGCCTTCCGGCCCGGCGACGATCATCGCGCCATAGGGATTGGTCCCGGAAATGTGGCTGTTGTCGTAGACTTCAATGCGCCGCGGCGGCTGTTCCATGCGGAACAATTCGGCCAAGGCCGCCAGCAGCCGGGTCTGCGACGCGGATTCCGCCATGCGGCGCGAGAGCGCGTCCTTGGCGTTCAGCAAGGCATGCTCGACCGCCTTGCGCTTGTCGCCGCGCTTCGGCTGCAGGATTTCCACCTTGGCGCCGGCGCGCAACGTGAGCGCTTCAGTCAGCAATTCGCATTCGCTCGGCGTCTCATTGACCAGGATCAGCCGCGGCGGCGTCTTGTTCTCATAGAACTGCCCGAGAAAGGCCGCGAGAATATCGGGAACCTCCGCCTGCTTGTCATGCGCGGGAAAATAGGCCCGGTTGCCGTAATTGCCGTTGTTGCGGAAGAAGAAAACCTCGACACAGCTATGGCCGGCCTCCTGATAAGCCGAGATGATATCGGCCTCCTCCACATTCTCCAGGTTGATGTCCTGCCGGCTCTGGATCATGGCCAGAGCCTGGATGCGGTCGCGCAGCCGGGCAGCGCTCTCGAAATTCAGCGCATCGGAAGCCTGCTGCATCTCCACCGACATGCGGCGCTTCACGGCATCGCTTCTGCCGGTGAGGAACGCCCGTGCCTCCTCGACGAGATTGCCGTAATCCGCTTCGTTGATCCGGCCGACGCAGGGCGCCGAGCAGCGCTTGATCTGGTATTGCAGGCAGGGCCGGGTGCGGCTGGAGAAGATCGAATCCGAGCAGGGCCGCAGCAGGAATGCGCGCTGCAATGCGACAATGGTTCGGTTCACCGCGCCCGCGGAGGCGAATGGTCCAAAATATTCGCCAGGCCGGTTGCGCGCGCCGCGATGCTTGGTGATCTGCGGCGCCGGATGATCGGCGGTGATCAGGATATAGGGAAAACTCTTATCGTCCCGCAGCAGCACGTTATACCGCGGCATATAGCGCTTGATGAGATTGGCTTCGAGCAGCAGCGCTTCCACCTCGGTGTGGGTGGTCACGAACTCCATCGCGGTGGTCTCGGAAATCATGCGCTGGATGCGCGCGGCCTGGCGGTAAGGCTGGGTATAGGCGGTGACCCGCTTCTTCAGATCCTTGGCCTTGCCGACATAGAGGACGTCGCCCTTCGGATTCATCATCCGATAGACGCCGGGACTGTTCGGCAGCGTCTTCACCTTGGCGCTGATCACGCTGACGCCATGGGCGAACCGCCCGCGCCGCGCAATACCACTATCGGCTTCAGTGGATTCGTCGTGAGGGTCGAGTTTTGGCAGTTCGTCGGTCATGGATTAGAGATAGGGATACCGGTTTAAAAAGGGAATTGCCGCAAGGCATTACCTAGGAAATTAGACCGTAAATCACGGGCTGGTTGCATCTTTATGCGAGAGCCAGGGCATCCTCTACGACCGGAATCGGATATCCACGCAATTTGTGGATAAGTCTGTCGGTAAAGTCTGGTTGGCGCCCGCCTGTCCAAGGATTCCGCCAATCTCCAAGAAATGCCCACAAAATAGGCAAAAAATATAACCTACTGAATAATCACAATAAATTTGCATCTTCATGAAATGCCCTGGTCACAAAGCAGACTCGACCCTTGACTCCCCGGTCAGTTTCGGCGTCCGGGCGCAATGTGAACAACTTGGCTCAGGAATCTCTATTTAGCCCGCTGATACGATTAATTTTTTACTGTCATCGATCTGTAGGAACCGTAACCAGGCGGCGCGGCGATATACGCCTTTCAGCGTAGATTGCGCTGGCGCTCGATCTCGATTCCGACGCTTTCTGCCTCCTTGAAGACGTCGAGCTTCTCCACCCGCACCTTGACGGTCTGGATGCGGCGATCCTCGAGGCAGGTATCGGCGATCTGGGCGGCCAGGGTCTCAACCAAGTTGATATGGCCGGCCCCGACGACATGGCGGATGCCGGTCATGAGCTCGGCATAGCAGACGACATTATCGAGATCGTCATTGACGATGGTCGGCTCGGCGTAGCTCAGTTCGAGATTGATCCGAACCCGTTGATTGGCCAGCCGTTCATGCTGGTGCACGCCGATCCTAGCGGAGAGCACGAGGTCGCGGATGAAGACTTTCATCATGCGCGGGGTGGCGGTTGCCGGCAAAGCGGCGATCTTCTCGGCTTGGCTCATGCGGACACATCCTCCACAAACAAGTCGCAATGAACAAAGTTGTGCCGCACTCTGGGGCAGGCTCGGTCTCGAGCTCGATGCGGAAGCCGCACTCTGGAGCTTCCGGCCAAGGCACATCCGCCTTGGTGCGACCGATTATATAGGTTTGCGACGCCGGAGTCCCAAATTCGAATCCCTCATTCGCGCGGCATGAAGCCCTTGGCGGGGAGTTGCCAGCCGAGATGCTCGCCACCATCAAGCGCGATCATCTGACCGGTCATGGAGGGCGCGGATAGGATGAACAGCACGCCCGCGGCGATCTCCTCCGGCGTGGCGCCATGGCAGAGCGGCACCGCTTCGTTCTGGGCGCGGAACTGCGCCTCGGATTGGCGCGGACTGGGCAGGGTTGGTCCCGGTCCGATACCATTGACGCGGATGCGTGGCGCGAGCGCCAGGGCCAAGGTCCGTGTCAGAGTCCAAAGCCCCATCTTCGCGACCGTGTAGGAGAGAAAATAAGGCGTCAGCTTCCGGACCCGCTGGTCCAGCATGTTGACGATATTGCCTTCGATGCCCTCGGGGAGCTGCCGCGCCAAAGCCTGGGACAGAACCAGAGGCGCCCGCAGATTGGTCTCGATATGCCGGTCCCAGCTTTCGCGGGTCGCGGTATCGACCTTGTCCATCTCGAAGACGGAAGCATTGTTGACGAGGCAGGAGATCGGTCCCAGGGCCTTGCTTGCTTCCGGGATCAACCGCTCGACCTCGGCTTCGCGGTGGAGATCGGCCTTGACCACCGCTGCGCGCCGGCCCAATGCGCGGATTTCCGCGACGGTCGCCTCCGCGGCTTCGGCGGATTCATGATAATGCACGGCGATATCCCAGCCGCTTTTCGCCATCGCCAAAGCAATGGCACGGCCGAGGCGCTTCGCCGATCCCGTGATCAGCGCTGTCCGGTTTTCATCTGTTGCAGTCATGCCGGGAGAATGGCGGCGGGATACCCGCGAAGCAAGCGAGAAAGCCGGGGCGGCGTGAAGCCAGGCCTAACCCCCCGCCTGATGGCAGACGGCCTCGATATTGTGGCCGTCGGGATCGAAGACGAAGGCACCATAGTAATTGGGGTGATAGTGGCCGCGGATGCCGGGCCCGCCATTGTCGCGGCCACCGGCTGCCAAGGCCGCGGCGTGGAATGCCTGGACCTGGGCGCGGGTCTCCGCGATGAAGGCGAGATGGATCGCGCCCGGGGGCGTGCCCGCGCTGCCGATCCAGAATTCCGGCCGGCCGTCCTTGCCGATCAGCGCCCAATCCTTCTCCTCATTGACGACGGTCATGCCGAGCGGCGTCAAGGCGGCCAGATAGAACGCCCGGCTCTTCGCGAAGTCGGCCACGGTGAAACCGATATGATCGAGGGGCATGG
>DASYDA010000322.1:0-1582 GCA_036499865.1 Dongiaceae bacterium
AAATGAATATTTCCCGAATCGCCAGAAGCGCGCGGCCGGTCTGCGAGGATGAGCGCTAAGTCATTGGCGAAGAAGCTTTTTATAAAAACCTACGGCTGCCAGATGAATGTCTACGATTCCGCACGCATGGCGGAATTGCTGGCGCCGCTGGGCTATGCCTCGACGGAAGATCCCGGCGAGGCCGATATGGTCATCCTCAACACCTGCCATATCCGGGAAAAGGCTTCGGAGAAGGTGTTTTCCGAACTGGGCCGGCTGCGGGCCGATCGCGCGCAACGCCGTGAAGAGGGCCGCGACCTTATCCTGGCGGTCGCGGGTTGCGTCGCCCAGGCAGAGGGCGCCGAGATCATCCGGCGCGTCCCCGAGGTGGATATCGTGCTGGGCCCACAGACCTATCACCGGCTGCCGGAAATGGTGGCGCGGGCGACGCGGGCTTCCGCGGTGCGCCGGCTGGCTTCCGGGCGGGATGCCAATCGCGGCGCCGGCCTGCTCGACACCGATTTTCCCGTCGAATCCAAATTCGATTTCCTGCCGCTCGGCGGCGCCTCCGCGGTTGCCGCCTTCCTGGCGGTGCAGGAGGGTTGCGACAAGTTCTGCACCTTCTGCGTGGTGCCCTATACCCGTGGGGCCGAGTTCTCGCGCCCGGTTGCGCAGATCCTGGCCGAGGCCAAGGCGCTGGTCGCCGGTGGCGCCCGGGAGATCACGCTACTGGGCCAGAACGTCAATGCCTATCACGGCGAGGCCGGAGATGGTTCGGTTTGGGGATTGGGGCGGCTGATCCGCGAACTCGCCGATCAGGTCCCGGATTTGCTGCGGATCCGCTACACGACCTCGCATCCCCGCGACATGGCGGATGACCTCATCGACGCACATCGCGATGTGCCGGCCTTGATGCCGTTCCTGCATCTCCCGGTGCAATCGGGTTCCGACCGCATCCTGGAAGCGATGAACCGCCAGCACCGCGCCGATGACTATCGCCGCATCGTGGAACGCTTGCGCGCGACGCGCCCCGATCTCGCGCTCTCTTCGGATTTCATCGTCGGTTTTCCCGGCGAGAGCGATGCCGATTTCGCGGCGACCATGAAGTTGGTCGCCGAGACCGGCTTCGCCATGGCCTATTCCTTCAAATATAGCCCGCGGCCCGGCACACCCGCCGTCGCCATGGAGAGTCAGGTCCCGGAAGCGGTGAAGGATGCGCGCCTCGCGGAATTGCAGGCTCTGCTCAACGGTCAGCAGCAGGCGTTCAATCGGAATGCGATGGGCCGCCGCCTGCCGGTGCTGTTCGAAAAGAGCGGCCGCCGGCCGGGCCAGTTGATCGGGCGCACGCCGCATGCGCAGGCGGTTCATGTCGTGGCCGGCGCGGAGAATCTCGGAGAGATTGTCGACGTCCGCATCGACGATCTCAGCCGTTTCAGCCTGCGCGGCAGTCTTGTCGCCTCGGATTCCGCTTGCATGCCCCGCACAGACGCCGGTCGGCCGGTCGAAGGAGCCGTCGCTTGAATTCCGAATCCACTACGTCGCCCATCGCGCCTTCCATGCATCTCCAATTCGACGACAACCGCCTGCTTCCCTTGCTGTTCGG
>DASYDA010000323.1:0-1967 GCA_036499865.1 Dongiaceae bacterium
GTGATCGCCTTCATCTCCGGGCTCGACCGGATGAACGATCCCTGGGGCGATCTGGTGAACTACTTCCGCGACCTCACCAATGCCGCGGTGAAATACAAGCTGATCGAACGCGTCTTCGACGGGAAAAAGGCGACGGCCTAGACGCTGGCGGCTTTTCGGCGAATTGTACGGCGATGCCCGCCCATGCTAGCGTTTCCCATCCGGCCGCAAGAGGGGAAGCATGGCAAAACGGGCAGCGAAACATGGCGGCTATACCGCGAAGACCGTGACGGTGCGCGGGCATAAGGTCGTCACCTATTCCATCGGCAGCGGCGACGAGGTGCTGCTGCTGTTGAATGGCGGGCCTGGCCTGCCTTGTAACTATATCCGCGATCCCCATGCCATCATGGCCAAGCACGGCTATCGCGTGGTCACCTATGACCAGTTGGGCTGCGGCGCTTCTTCGCGTCCCACGGACAAATCGCTTTGGACCATCGAGGGTTACGCGGAAGAGGTCGAAGAGCTGCGCGAGAAGCTCGGTCTCGGCCGAATTCACCTGCTCGGCCATTCCTGGGGCGGCTGGCTTGCCATCGAATACGCGCTCGCTTTTCCTGACAGTTTCAAAAGCCTGATCCTCAGCAGCACTTGCGGGGACATGCCGCATCTGGTGACCGAGCTCAATCGCCTGCGCGAGGCCTTGGGTTCCGAGACCGTCGCGATGATGCTGCGGCATGAGGCCGAAGGCACGCTGGAACACCCGGAATATCAGGCGGCGGTGACCATCCTGAACTACCGCCATGTCTGCCGGCTGGATGTCTACCCGGAATCCATCACTCGGTCGCTGAACGACTGGAACATGGAAATCTACGGGACGATGCAGGGGCCGAACGAGTTCCTCTATACCGGCAATCTGAAGGATTGGAACCGGGTCCCCGATATGCATCGGATCAAGCAGCCTTCGCTGGTCCTGGTCGGCCAGCATGACGAACTGACGCCGGCCTGTGCCATGAAGATGAAACTGGCCTTGCCGAACGCCGAGCTGAAGACGTTCAAGAACAGCTCCCACATGGCGCTTTACGAGGAACCGGAGAGTTATTTTGCGACCTTGCTCGGATTCCTTGGCCGGCACCGGAAACGTTCGGGGAAAAAATGAAAGACGTCCTGATCAAGATCGACGAGATCTATGTCCCAACCTCGAAGCGTAGCCCGATCGATGCCGAGAAGGTGAAGGCGTTGGCGGAGAGCATTGTCGAAAATGGCATGCAGTCGCCGATCCTGGTGCGCCCCGATAAGGCGCGCTATGTCCTGGTAAGCGGCTTGCACCGGCTGGAGGCCTGCAAGGCGCTGGGCGAGACCGCGATCAAGGCCAATATCGTGCAAGCGGTGAAGCGTTGACCGGCCAGACGCTGTTCCAGCGCGACCGATCCTGCCTGCTGGTGATCGACGTGCAGCAATATTTCCTGGACAAGCTGCCGCTGGATCAGCGGGCGCCGCTGGTGGCGCGCATGGCCTGGTTCATGCGCGTGGCGAAGGCGCTGAAGATTCCGATCATCGCCACGGCCGAAGATATCGCCAGAGACGGACCGCTGGTCCCCGGGCTCTCGGCGCATCTGCCGCAGGGTGGCACCGTGTTCGACAAGATGGTGTTCGGCGGGATGGGCCAGGCGGATATCCGCGACGCGATCATGGCGACCGGGCGCAAGGAATTCGTCCTGGTGGGCCTCGAAACCGATGTTTGCATCGCGCATTCGGCCATGGGTCTGCTGGAAGCCGGCCATCGGGTCGCGGTCATCGAAGACGGTTCCGCCTCGCCGCCGCCGCATCATGAGGCCGGGCTGCGGCGTTTGCGCGATGCCGGCGCCCTGGTGACCACGATGAAGGGCATGTTCTACGAATGGGTGCGCGATCTCGCGACCCTGAAGACGCTCTATGCCGAAATCGGCAAGGAGCTGCCGCCCGGCCTGACCTTATAAGGCTGCCGTTCTTTA
>DASYDA010000324.1:0-5890 GCA_036499865.1 Dongiaceae bacterium
GAAGGAAAACTGCTTCCCGATGATCCCCTCGGGCTCGGCGCATAACGAAATGCTGCTGGGGCCGGAAGATCAGGCGGCGAGGCCGGTCTCCGAAGAGGGCATGGTCCTCGTTTAGCCAGGTGTCGTGATGTCGGGAAACGAACGCAGCAATATTACCGTAGCTGGGGGAATGGGGTTTTCGGCCGTGAGCAGGGAAGAAAAGACGGAACGTCACACGATCTCGGTGCTGGTGGACAACGAGGCCGGCGTGCTTGCACGCGTCATCGGTCTGTTCTCCGGCCGGGGCTACAACATCGAAAGCCTGACGGTCGCGGAAGTCGATGTCTCGGAGCACCTCTCGCGGATCACCGTGGTGACTTCCGGCACGCCGATGATCATCGAGCAGATCAAGAACCAGCTTCGCCGCCTGGTGCCGATCCATAAAGTGACGGATCTCACAGTCGAGGGACCCTCGCTGGAGCGCGAGATGGCCCTGGTCAAAGTGCAGGGCGTCGGCGAGAAACGCGTCGAATCCATGCGGATCGCGGATATTTTCCGCGCCCATGTGGTGGACGCGACCATCGAATCCTTCGTTTTCGAGATGACCGGCTCTTCGGAGAAGGTGAATGCCTTCATCAACCTGATGCAACCGCTCGGTCTCGTCGACGTTTCCCGCACCGGGGTGGTTGCCATCGCCCGCGGCGTGGAAACCGCCTGACAATCCGAGTAGAGAACCCGAGCTGGCAAATCGAGCTGTCGAAACTTCCACCAAACTCCACAACGTTCCGAATTCCAGAGAGGACCTAAGAGATGCGTGTCTATTACGATCGCGACGCCGATGTGAATCTGATCAAAGGCAAGAAGGTTGCCGTCGTCGGCTATGGCAGCCAGGGTCACGCCCATGCACTGAACCTGAAGGACAGCGGCGTGAAAGACGTCCGCGTCGCCCTGCGGCCGGGCTCGACCACCGCCAAGAAGGCGGAAGGTGCGGGCTTGCAAGTGATGTCCACGGCGGATGCGGCGAAGTGGGCCGATCTCGTCATGGTGCTGACGCCGGATGAGCTGCAGGCCGATATCTATCGGAACGACCTCGGCCCCAATATGCGCCAGGGCACCGCGCTCGCTTTCGCCCACGGCCTCAACGTGCATTTCCGCCTGATCGAGCCGCGGCCGGATCTCGACATCGTCATGATCGCCCCGAAGGGTCCCGGCCATACCGTGCGTTCGGAATTCGCCCGCGGCGGCGGCGTGCCCTGCCTCGTGGCGGTTGCCCAGAATCCCAGCGGCAACGCGCTGGAGTTGGCGCTCTCCTATGCCAGCGCCATCGGCGGCGGACGCTCCGGCATCATCGAGACCAATTTCCGCGAGGAATGCGAGACCGACCTCTTCGGCGAGCAGGCGGTGCTCTGCGGCGGTCTGACCGCGCTGATCCAGGCCGGTTTCGAGACGCTGGTGGAAGCCGGCTATGCCCCGGAGATGGCCTATTTCGAGTGCCTGCACGAGGTGAAGCTGATCGTCGATCTCATCTATGAGGGCGGCATCGCCAACATGCGCTATTCGATCTCCAACACTGCGGAATACGGCGACTACACCCGTGGCCCCCGGATCGTCACCGAGGAGACCAAGAAGGAGATGAAGCGCATCCTGGACGACATCCAGTCCGGACGCTTCGCCCGCGACTGGGTGCAGGAAAACCTGGCCGGCCAGCCCAGCTTCAAGGCGATGCGCCGCCGTGCGGCGGAGCATCCGATCGAGGAGGTCGGCGAGAAGCTCCGCGGCATGATGCCCTGGATCGGCAAGAACAAGCTGGTCGACAAGACTAAGAACTGATCGCCCAGCGCTGCAACGGAAACCGCCGGGCTCGCCGAAGCCCGGCGGTTTTTCATTGCGTCATGAGGCGCATGAATTCGCTTGTGACCGCTTGATGCCAGCGGTAAAAGTCTCACGGCCGGGCGCGCGCATAAGGTTTCACAAAGCTGGTGCGCGAAGGGCCGTAAGGCATGACAAATTCAAGATAAATGCCGGGTATTGCGACCTCGGAACGACGGTTGAGTCGAGGATCGGGGCGCGGATTTTCAGCATTGGTCGGGTCAGCCTGAGAAATGCCATTTTGGCCCGCTAGCTTACGGCCCCCGATTCCATCGTGGGGCATGGGCGGGGGATACAGGTGCGGAATCGATGTTGACCAGACTGCTTGGCATGATGTCCTCGGACATGGCGATCGACCTCGGGACGGCGAACACGCTCGTCTATGTAAAGGGTCGGGGCATCGTGCTGAACGAGCCCTCCGTGGTCGCGATCGCGGATACCCGCGGCAAGAAGCATGTGCTCGCCGTCGGCGACGAGGCGAAGATGATGCTGGGGCGGACCCCCGGCAACATTCAGGCGATCCGGCCCCTGCGGGACGGCGTGATCGCCGATTTCGAAGTCGCTGAGGAGATGATCAAGCACTTCATCACCAAGGTCTATAACCGCCGCCCGATCTTCGCGAAGCCCCAGATCATCGTCTGCGTGCCCTCCGGCTCCACCGCCGTCGAACGTCGCGCCATCCAGGAATCCGCGGAATCCGCAGGCGCCAGCAAGGTTTACCTGATCGAGGAGCCGATGGCGGCGGCGATCGGAGCCGGCCTGCCGGTGACCGAACCGACCGGCTCCATGGTGGTGGATATCGGCGGCGGCACCACGGAAGTGGCGGTTCTGAGCCTCGGCGGCATCGTTTATTCGCGTTCGGTCAGGGTCGGCGGCGACAAGATGGACGAGGCGATCATCGCCTATATCCGCCGTAACCATAACCTTCTGGTCGGCGAGGGCTCTTCGGAGCGCATCAAGAAGGAAATCGGCTCGGCCTGCCCGCCGGAAGACGGCGACGGCCGCGTCATGGAGATCAAGGGCCGCGACCTGATGAACGGCGTGCCCAAGGAGCTGGTGATTACCGAGCGGCAGGTGGCGGAAGCCCTGGCCGAGCCGGTCGGCGCCATCATCGAAGCGGTGAAGGTCGCGCTGGAGCATACCGCGCCGGAGCTTGCCGCCGATATCGTCGATAAGGGAATCGTGCTGACCGGCGGCGGCTCGCTGCTGGCGAATCTGGACTACGTGTTGCGTCACGCGACGGGCCTGCCGGTCTCGATCGCCGACGATGCGCTCTCCTGCGTGGCCCTCGGCACCGGACGGTGCCTGGAGGACATCAAGGCGCACCGTCACGTGCTCATCAACATGTATTAACCATTTTTTGTCATACTAGGCTTAGCTTTCCATTGCGGGTCATTTTCCGCTGTGGAAAAATGGCCTAAGCAACGGAAATAATTTGGTTCAGCGGTTGCCCGCGCGATAGGAGGGCATGCGTGAAACAACGTGTCGGGTCGGTCAGCATAGCGGTCGCGGCACGAAACTGGACTCAGAGGTTCGCTTTTGTTCTCCTGGTCCTGACCGCTTTCGGCGTGATGCTTGTCGGCAAGGCCGACACGGTGGTGATCGCCCGGGCGCGCACGCTGATGATGGATATGCTGGCTCCCGTCATGGACGCCGCCGCGAGGCCGATCGCCAGCGCCCGCGCGGCGGTAGGCGAAGTCCAGCAACTGATCTCCCTCAAGCAGGAAAATGCCCGTCTCACCCAGGAGAACCAGACGCTCCTGGAATGGCAGACGATCGGCCGCGAATTGCAGAGCCAGAACGCGGCGCTGCGCGAATTGCTGAAATTCACCCCGGATCCGCGCGCCACCTACGTGACCGCGCCGGTCATCGCCGATACCTCTTCAAGCTATGTGCGTTCGCTGATCGTGCTGGCCGGCCAGGGTGACGGCGTGGTGAAGGGGCAGGCCGCCATCACCGGCGCCGGCCTCGTGGGCCGCGTCCTCGAAGTCGGCCGCCGCGCCTCGCGCGTTCTTTTGCTGACGGATATCAGCGCCCGCATACCTGTCGTGGTCGAACGCACCCGCGATCAGGCGGTGATGGCCGGAAACAATTCCGAGAATCCGGAGCTCCACTACCTGCCGCGGGATGTCGATATCAAAGCGGGCGACAGGATCGTGACCTCGGGCGTCGGCGGCAATTTCCCGCCCGGCTTGCCGGTCGGCGAAGTGGCCAGCACCGCCAATGGCCATATTTTCATCCAGCTCTATGCCCAGCTCGACCGCATGGAATATCTCCGCCTGGTCAATTACAACCTGCCGGGCATCCTCTCGGACGATCTTGGAGTCGATACGTCCAAGGCGCCGGCGATACCGTCAACCGCAGCCGGCAGGACCTTGCCGGGCGTCGAATAGAGCCGAGACGCCGGTCTCATCGTGGCGCTCAGGCCAACCGTCGGACAGCAACTCGATTTGGCGCTCCGCCGCTCGATTCCCGTGGCGCTGGCGCTGCTGCTGCTGTTTCTCGGTCTGTTGCCCTGGAACGCGCAGAGTCTGGGGCCGGTCAACGCAAATCTGGTGCTGATCCCGGTTTACTACTGGACTCTCTATCGGCCCCGGTTGATGAGTATCTGGTCGGTGGCGGCCATCGGCTTCATCGGCGACCTGCTTGGTGTGACACCGCTCGGCGTCGGCATGCTGTCCTTGCTGATCGCCTATCGCGTCGCGGTGGCGCAGCGGAAAATCTTCGCCGGAGCCCCGTTTGCCGTCGTCTGGGTCGGCTTCCTGCTGATGTCGGCCGCGGCCGGTCTGGCGCAGTGGCTGCTGGTTTCGCTTTGGCAGGAAGCTATCATTGATCCGAGGCCTGCCTTGCTGCTCTATATGATCGGCGCGGTCGCCTATCCACCCTGCGCTTATCTGTTCGCCGTCATCCAGCGACGCTCGATGGTCCGCGTATTCTAGGTCGATGCCGAAGATATGAGAAAGCTGCCCAACAGAACCCAATCCCGGGTGTTCAACCGGCGCACCGCCCTGATGGGCCTCGGCCAGGCGGGGCTGACGGCGGCACTGGTCGGCCGGCTTTATTACCTGCAGGTCCTGGAGGCGGATAAATACCGGCTGCTGGCCGACGAAAACCGGATCAACCTTCGGCTGCTGCCGCCGTCGCGCGGCCTGATTTACGATCGCTTCGGCTTGCCGCTTGCTGACAACTATCCGAACTATCGCGCGATGCTGGTGGCCGAGCAGAGTCCGGATCTTGCGCGCACGCTGGCCGATTTTGCCGAGCTGGTGCCGCTGACCGAGCGCGAGCGCGCCAAGATCATGAAGGAGCTGCAGCGCAACCGGCCGTTCACGCCGATCCCCCTGAAGGAAGACCTCGATTGGGACCAGGTGAGCGGGGTCGAAATCAATCTCCCCGATCTGCCCGGCATCAGCATCGAGGTCGACCAGAAGCGGTTCTATCCCTTCGGCGGTACCTGCGCGCATCTGCTCGGCTATGTTTCGGCGCCGACTGAGAGCGATCTGCAGGGCGACAGCGACCCTCTGCTCTCATTGCCCGGCGTCCGGATCGGAAAGAACGGCCTGGAGCGTCAATATGAAGATCCCCTGCGCGGCCAGGCCGGGCAGAGCGAGCTCGAGGTCAATTCGGTCGGCCGCGTGATCCGCGAACTCGCGCGCACCGAGGGGACGCCCGGGAAGGATCTGGTCACCAGCCTAGATGTCGGGCTGCAGCAATTCGTGCAGCAGCGCCTCTCCGGCGAATTCTCCGGCGCCGCGGTGATCATGGATATCTATAACGGCGACATCTTGGCGATGGTCTCGACGCCGACCTATGATCCCGCCGCGTTCTACCGCGGCCTGACGTCGGGGGAATGGCAGCAGCTCACCTCGGACCAATATCATCCGCTGACCAACAAGGCGATCGCCGGCCAGTTTCCCCCCGGCTCGACCTTCAAGATCGCGACCTCGATCGCCGCCCAGAGGGTGGGTGTCAGCCCGTCCTTCAATGTGTTCTGTCCCGGTTACTATCAGCTCGGCAATATGCGGTTCCATTGCTGGCGGAA
>DASYDA010000325.1:0-9317 GCA_036499865.1 Dongiaceae bacterium
CCTGGGCCAAGCTTGCCGACGAGAATCCGAAGGGCGAGACCGTGGCCTATAACAGCCTGCTTCAGGCCTGGAAAGAAGGCCGGGTTCGGTAGTTCAATAGCCTCCCTGATCTGGCCCGGCCGTCCGATCGGATGGCCGGGCCTTTTTCTTTGGTGCTTGAATTCTCCTGGAGTGGGCGATGAAGGTGGTTTTCCGTTGCGATCCCGCCCTGGAAGCGATCCTGCCGAAGCCGGAACCGGCCAAGCAGGGCCTCCCCAATTGGCTGAAGCGCATGCCGATGACGGCGTTCTCCGATTTCCATGGCCGTGATATTCGCACCGTCAAGCAATGCCCCCCTTTCGTCGATGCGATGACAGCGGGTTTCCTCATCCCCCTGCCGTGCGACGTGCATTGCGATCGCGGGAAATTCGACTGGGACTGGAATCTGCCGGCCACGAGCACGCCGGAGCAGACGCGCGCCCCGCTCAATTTTCATGTCGCCGCCCAGCTTGTAGGATCGCCCCTGGCGCAGGGCGACCGGCCCGCCATCAAGTTCAACAGCTTCTGGACCATCGAGCTCGAACCCGGTTGGTCGCTCCTGGCGATGCATCCGATCAACCGCTTCGATCAGCCGTTCCGCACGCTGACCGGGTTGGTCGATGCCGATCGCTTCAACGAAATCGGCATTTTCTTCCCGGCGCTTTGGACCGATCCGGATTATGTCGGCATGCTGCCGCGCGGTCTTCCCGTCGTGCAATGCATTCCGGTGCGCCGCGAAGCGCCCGAGCTCTGCTTCGAACCGATGGATGCAGAACGGCTGGCGCGCTTCGCCGCGCTCTCGCGGGAGGTGCTGGAAAAACCCGGTGTCTATAAACAGAAATTCCGAACGAAGCGGGGGGAAACCACCTAATCGAGAAGACGCCGTTTCAAGGCTTCGAAATCCAGCCAGAGAGTGCCGCGGGCATGCGCCGCCAGGCTGTTCACGATGCGCGGGAATGCATCGGGCGCATGCCGCAATGCCGCGCGATATGCGTCGAACGCGCCGTCCAGATCGCCCAGCGCCTGGAGCGAGTCACCGAGATTGTGCCAGGCGGCGGCGAAGTCGGGGCGCGTTGCGACCGCTCGCCGGAACGCCGCCGCGGCTTCGGCGCGTTCGCCTTGCTCCGCGAGGAGATTGCCCAGATTGAAGTGCGCATCGGCCAGATGCGGCGCCAGAAGGATGCTCCGGTGGAAATCGTCGAGGGCCAGATCCCGCCGGCCCAAGGCGCAATGCGCCAGGCCGCGATTGTGAAAAGAAACCGCCGATTTCGGCGCGATCGCGATCGCATGATCATAGGCATCGACCGCTTCTGCGTGCGCCGCCACCGCTTGCAGAGCGACCCCCAGGTCGAACCAGGCCTTGGCATCATCCGGGCGCGCCTGAGCGGCCGCGCGGGCGACATCTGTGCGCGCGTCAGCCACCGCGACGACGCTGGTTGAGAGAGTCGAAAAGAACGGCGAGAAAGATCACGGCGCCCTGAATGAATTGCACCCAGAAGGGCTCGACATTGTTGAGCGTCAAGCCGTTATTGATTACCCCGATAAGGAGCACGCCGAGGATGGTGCCGAGCATCGAGCCGCGTCCGCCGAACAGTGAGGCGCCACCGATCACCACGGCCGCGATGGCATTGAGCTCAAGTCCGTTGGCGGCGATGGGCTGGGCGGAATCCAGGCGGCCGGTCAGGATGACGCCGCCGAGACCCGCCAGCGCGCCGGAAATCAGATAGACGATGATGAGTGTGCGGCGGACCGGAATGCCGGCCATGACCGCCGCTTCGCGGTTGCCGCCCACGGAATAGACCTCGCTGCCAAACACGGTTTTCCGGAGCACGAAGGCGCCGATCGCGAGGCCGGCAAGCGAGATCACGCCGGCGATCGGCACGGTGCCGACGCCCGGTACGGTCCAAAGGCCGCCGCCGATCGAGTCAAAGGCGTCATCGAAGCCGAAAACGGTTTGCCCGTTCGGAATGATGAAGGCGAGGCCGCGCGCCATGGACATCGCCGCCAGCGTGACGATGAAAGGGCTCATGTTCAGATAGGTGACCGAAAGCCCGTTGAAGAGGCCGCAGAGGAGGCCGACCATGATGCCGACGAGAATCGAGATCGGTATCGGTACGCCGGCATGCAGGACGAGGCCGGTGATGACACCGGAAAGCGCGACCACCGATCCGGAGGAGAGATCAATGCCGCCGGTGATGATGACGAAGGTCTGGCCGCAGGCAACGACCGCAATCAGTGAAGTCGCCACCAGGATCGCCATGATGTTCGGCGCGGAGAGGAAGGCCGAGGTCGTGACCGATAGATAGATCACAATCGCGACGAAGACCGCAACGATGGCGATCTCGCTGAAGTCGCCGCGCAACCAGCCTCTGGCGGTGCTATTTTTTGCGGGAATCTTCGAGGCTTCGTTCGTCATGCTGTTCATCCGACTGCTGCCAGGGACATGATCTTATCCTGGCTGAATTGCGTGCGCTCGACCTCACCCGCCATGCGCCCAGCGCGCAGCACGCCGATCCGGTCGCAAAGGCCGAGAAGCTCGAGAAGATCCGAGGAGACGATCAACACAGCCGCACCCCTTGCCGCCAGCTCGCCGATAAGATTGTACACTTCGACCTTCGCGCCCACGTCGACGCCGCGCGTCGGTTCGTCAAGAAGGAACACTTTGGGCGCGATGCTCATGGCGCGGGCGAGCACGACCTTCTGCTGGTTGCCGCCCGAGAGGCGCCGCACTTCCTGGCCGGCCGAGGTCGCACGGATGCGCAGCTTTTCGATCGAGGACTGGGCAAGACGCTGGATGGCGCGCGAAGACAGGATGCCCCATTTCCCCAAGGCATTGAGGGTCGAAAGCGCCACGTTCTGCCGCACGGAGAAGGGAAGAATCAGCCCCTCCAGCTTCCGGTCCTCCGGGGTCAACACGATGCCGCTGCGCAAGGATTGGCGCGGCGAGCGCGGCACGTAGTTTTGACCCGCCACCCGGATGGCCCCGCCGGTCATCGGCAGGGCGCCGAAGATCGTCTTGAGAATCTCGGTGCGGCCCGCGCCGACCAGGCCCGCGATGCCGTAGATCTCACCCGCCCGCACTTCGAAGGAGACATTGGAAAAGCGCGACCCGGAGGAGAGATCACTGACTTGAAGCACGGGTGCGCCGAGTGTGATGTCCTGTTTGGGAAAGAAGCTGTCGATCGGTCGATTGACCATGGCCTGCACCATGCTCTCCTCGGACCAGGCGGATACCGGTCGCGTATCGACGCTGCGGCCATCGCGCATCACCGTCACGCGATCGCAGATCTCGAAGACCTCTTCGAGGTGGTGGCTGATGAAGATGATGCCGACGCCCTTGTCCTTGAGCCGGGCGATGGTGTCGAACAGGATGCGCACCTCATGGCTGGTGAGGGTCGCGGTCGGCTCATCCATGACGATGACGCGTGCCCGCCGCGACAAGGCGCGGCCGATCTCGACAAGCTGGCGCTGCGCCAGCGGCAGGTTGCGGATGCGGGTCGAAGGCGGGATGTCCAGCCCGACCTGGTCAAGGACGGCGCGTGCCTCGCGCATCAATTGCCCGCTTCGGACGGTACCGATCGCGGTACGCGGCAAGCCTCCGGCGAAGATGTTCTCGGCGATCGTCTGGTCGGGAAACTGGCTCAATTCCTGATGCACCACGATGACGCCCGCCTGCAGGGCATCGCGTGGCTTCTGGGGGGCGAAGGTCTCGCTCCCCAATCTGATCGCTCCTTTGTCCGGCTGGTGGATGCCGGCCAGGATCTTCATAAGTGTCGATTTGCCGGCACCGTTTTCGCCGACAATGCCGAGGACCTCCCCGGCATCCAGCGTCAGCGAGACATCGCTGAGCACCGAGACGCCGAGGAAAGCCTTGCATACGCCGCTCATTTCGAGAAGATGCGACATCGATCCTCCCGATACGCCTTGCCGGTCGGTGAACCTGACGTCAGCCCTTGGTGACGTCGTCGGCCCACAGGCCGTAGGCCTTCACATCGGCGTTGTCGATGTTCTCCTTGGTCAGCAGGATATGCGGCCAGAATTCATGAGTCGGAATCTTGCTCTTGTCGCCGTTGAAGTATTGATCGACATACTTCACCGATTGACTCGCCATGGTGAGCGGGTTCTGCGACAGGGTCGCATCCATGTCGCCTTTGCGGATCGCGGTCAAAGCCTGCTCCGTCCCGTCGATGCCGATCACGATGATATGCCTCGGATCGTCCATCGGCACATTCTTGCTGGCCTGCCGGATAGCACGCAGCGCACCGACCGCATTGTCGTCATTGCCGTTGAACACGGCGTCGATCTGCGGATTCGCCGCCATGATCTGGCTCATCAGGTTGAACGAGGTCTCCTGGTCGAACTTGCCCTCCTGGCGCGCGATCAGTTTCAGATCGGGGTTGTCCTTGGCGATCTTGTTGAACTCGTCCGTGAAACCTTTGTCGCGGTCATCGCCCGCCGTCGTGCCGATCAGGCCAACCAGATCCACCACGTTGCCCTGGATCTTGCCGTAGCGCTTCTTCAGCTTGTCGGCGATGAACTGGGCGCCCTCGCGGCCGAGCGCCGTGTTGTCGGTTTCCAGGAAGTTCACCTGGCAATCGCCGCAGGCAGCGCCGCGATCGAGGGTGAACACCGGGATATTTTTCTTCTCGGCCTGCTGCACCACCGGAACGATGGAATTGGCGTTGATCGGATTGAGGATCAGCGCATCGACGCCCTGGTTGATCAAGTCGATCGTCATGGTCGACTGGGTGTTGGCGTCGCCATTGGCGTTGGTGTTCAGTAGTTTGACGTTCGGATACTTGGCGCAGGCATCTACGACGCCCTTGGTCATGCCCTGGAAAAAGGGATTGGCCAGCGTGGCGACGTTGTAGCCGATCTTGATCGGCTTGCTGTCGGCAAATGCGAAAGACGGCAAGAAACCGCTCACGGACAGACCGCCCATCAGCGTCAGGACTTCACGTCTATTCATTCTTATCCTCCCAGTTTGCGATTCTGCTGCGCTAGAGCGCGTACTGAAACTTCGGCTTTCGCGTTTGATTTCAGACCGGCTTGTTTGTTGATTTCGAGGATATTCACATCGGCTTTGGAGATGCAAGGCACGACCCGGGCTCCAGACCAGTGGTGTCGGCGCGCGGCAGGTAGGGACATCGCAAGCGGCACCCGATCGGCAGATTTGAAGCACCTCCTGGCGCTGCCGATCACCGCAACTCGGTTCCGGCAAGGGTCATTTCTTTCCCAGCGAGCAGACCACCGGGTCGGAAACGAGCGAAAGAATTGTTCAGAAGAATCCGCCATTCGCCTGAACCCTGTAGCCGGCAAGCGGGTCAGGGGCTCGAGACTGTGACGGATATGCGCGGAGTTTGACGAATACCGCACTGTGGAATCGTCTCGATGATCTCATCGCTGGCAGCGCCCGTAACCCATCACGGCAGCCGGACGAATAGCTTGATATTGGTGCCGCGACCATGCGGCGCCTCCGCAAGCAACGAGACCGCGAATGAGACTTGAGAAAATCGGCGCAGTCCGCCATTCCACACATCGATCCGGAGGCCGGAAATGAAGTTGCTCTCCATTCTGGAAGTGTCGCGCCGCTGGAACACGGCTCGCTGGGTGGCCATTCCACTGCGCCTCATCGTCGGATACGGTTTCATGGAACATGGTTACGCCAAGCTCGCGCGTGGCGCCGACTCCTTCGTCCAAATCCTGCAAGTCCTGGGCGTGCCGGCGCCGGGACTCCTGGCCTGGGCCACGATCCTGGTGGAGCTGATCGGCGGCCTTGCGGTGCTGTTGGGGGCGCTCGTGCTACCGGCCAGCATTCCGATGGCGGCGGTTCTCTTGGTGGCCATCTTCACCGTGCATCTTCCCTATGGGTTCAGCTCGATCAAGCTGCTGGCGGTGACGGGTGCCGGCGCGCAATTCGGGCCTCCCGGATACGAGACCGACCTCCTTTATCTGGCCTGCCTCGCTGTGCTCGTGATGGCCGGGCCTGGCCCGTTGTCCATCGACGGCTATTTCACGACGAAGTGTCGTTCCGGAGACATTCGCTAAAGCACGGCTCGACCCGATGCGCAGCTCGTTGTAAGTGATTGCTTGGAAAATCTCGAAAACTGCGAATCTGCGGATGCTATCGAGACCAACCAAGAAGTTGCTTACGGGGAGCCAAGATCATGGAAGCCACATCATTCGATTTGCTGATCCGCAACGGCACGGTCGCCACGGCGGGAGATGTCGTGCGCTGCGACATCGGCGTCCGCGATGGCCGCATTGTCGCGCTTGGGACGGATCTTGGTCGGGCCGAACAGGTGATCGACGCGACCGGCCGGCTGGTGACGCCCGGCGGCGTCGATAGCCATTGCCACATGGACCAGCGGGCTTGGGGCGGCGCCGAGACGGCGGATGATTTCCAATCGGGTACCACCTCCGCCGCCTGCGGGGGAACGACGACGGTCATGCCTTTTGCCATGCCGCTGCGGGGCGAATCGTTGCGCGCGGTGGTCGAGGATTATCACCGGCGCGCCGACGGCAAGGCATTGGTCGACTATGCTTTCCACCTGGTGGTCAGCGATCCCTCGCCGCAGGTTCTCGGGCAAGAGCTTCCAGCCTTGATCCATGACGGCTGCACTTCCTTCAAAATTTATCTCACCTATGAAGGCTTGGCCCTGGCCGACGAGGAGGTGCTGAACACCCTCGACGTAGCAAGGCGCGAAGGCGCCCTGGTGATGGTCCATGCCGAGAACGACGCGGTCGTGCGCTGGCTGACCAATCGGCTGCTGGCGAAAGGCCAGACCGAGATCAAGCATCATCTCGATGCCCATCCCTGGATCGGCGACCGCGAGGCTACGCATCGCGCCATCAGCTTCTCGGAACTGCTCGATGTGCCGCTGCTGATCACCCATGTCTCGCACCAAGCGGCCACCGAGCAGATCCGTTGGGCGCAGACCAACGGCCTCAAGATCTACGGCGAGACCTGTCCGCAATATCTGTTCCTCACTTCGGACGACATTGCCGGCGGTGAGGCCAGCGGTGAGGATGGTCATGCGCATGGCCATGGCCATCCCCAGGAAGGCGCCAAGTTCGTCTGCACGCCGCCGCCACGTGACAAGGCGAACCAGAAATACATTTGGCAGGGGCTGCAGAATGGCACGTTCCAGGTCTTCTCTTCGGATCATTCGGCCTATCGGTTCACCGACAAGATCAGGGGCGGCCCGAAGACGTCCTTCACCAATGTGCCGAACGGCGTGCCGGGGATCGAGCTGAGAATGTCGCTTCTGCTTTCCGAAGGCGTCGGCAAAGGGCGGTTGACGCTCAACCAGTTCGTCGCCTTGACGGCGACCAATGCGGCCAGGATTTATGGGCTTTATCCGCGTAAGGGAACGATCGCGGTCGGCGCCGACGCCGATATCGTCGTCTGGGACACCGAGCGCGAATGGACCGTCACCCATAGTCTCCTGCACGACAATTGCGACTACACACCGTATGAGGGCAAGAAGCTGCGCGGCTGGCCGATGGTGACCTTGTCTCGCGGCGAGGTCGTCTGGAATGGCAAGGAACCCTGCGCCAAACCGGGCCGAGGACAGTTCCTGCGCTGCGACCTGCCGGAGGCCCCGCGCCCCTGATCGGTTCGCGCTGGTCCATGTGCAATTCAGTCCCATGCGCAATACCGCGCGCCACCCGGAAGGCAATGCATGCCAAGCCTTCCGTTATGATGGTACCCAGAATGGGGATTGAACGGAGAGATGCGGCATGAAGGTCGTCGTAACCGGTGGTACCGGCTTTGTGATGGCGAATTTCCTGCGCCACTGGCTGGAAGCCGATGCCGCGAACACCGCCATCTCCATCGACACCACGCCGCTCGATGACGTGGCGCGGCGCTATTTCGAACCCGTCTCGAAGCGCGTGGAATTCGTCACCGCGGATATCTGTGCGCGGGAGACCTGGTCGCAATTGCCGGACGACGGGGCGCATATCGTCCATGGCGCGACGGTGACGCCTTACCCCTTCACCGATCCGTCGGGGCAGCGGCGCAATCCCGAGCGGGAAGATCCGCTTCATGTGCTGAACGTCAATGTCATGGGCACCGCGGAAGCGCTGAACTGGGCGCGCAACCGGCGGAATCCGGGCCGCTTCATCCATGTCAGCACCGGCTCGGTCTATGCGGATTCGGTTCCCGAGCAGGAGAAGCAATTCTTCGCGCTTCCGGAAGACGGCTATATCGGGCCGATCGCGCTCTACGACATCAGCAAATATTCCTCCGAGCTGATCGCACAGAGGTTCAAGCAGCTTTACAAAATGGAATTGGCGATCGTGCGCCTTTCCACCGTTTTCGGCCCCATGGATCGGCAGACGCCGGCGAGGAACGTCCGCAATATAGCCAACCATATCGCCCATGCGGCGGCGGAAGGCCGGGTTCTCAAGACGACCTCGACCGAGGCGGTCGGCGATTATGTCTACGCGCCGGATGTCGGGGAGGCGCTGCGCCTGATGCTGATCGCGCCGCGCGGGAAGCTGCGCCACGACGTCTACAATGTGGCTTGCGGCATCACCGCGACGGTGGCGGATCTGGTTGCCGATGCCACAGCGGCGGTTCCCGAGTTTTCCATGGACAGCGCGGAAGCGGCGACGGCGGATATTGTGGCTTCTGCCGCCCGCCGGACCGGCAAATGGGCCGCTTACGATATCGCCCGGGCCAAGAACGATTTCGGATGGCGGCCGCGTCCGCCGGCGACCGCCATGCGCGACTATATTGCATGGTTGAAGTCCGGGAATCCCTAGCGGCGGCACTTGGAATGGCCCCGGTCGTGGCCATATAGTGTCAATTCGCTTCCGGAGTGCAGAACATGGCCAAGGCCCTTCAGATCGATTTCGTCTCCGATGTCGTGTGCCCATGGTGCGTCATCGGTCTTCGCGAGCTTGAAACGGCTCTCGATCGTCTTCGCGATGTCGTCGAGCCAAGCATCCATTTTCAGCCCTTCGAGCTCAATCCGGCGATGCCGTATGAGGGCCAGAATATCGGCGCCCATATTGCCGAGAAATACGGCCGCCCCCCTGAAGAGATGGCGGTGCGTCGCGCGCAGATGAAGGATCGCGCCGCAGGCCTCGGATTCCGGATGGAAACGAATTCCGAAAGCCGGATCTATAACAGCTTTGACGCGCACCGCCTGCTGCACTGGGCCGGTTTGGAAGGCCGGCAGGCGGCGCTCAAGCATGCCTTGTTCGAAGCCTATTTTTCGGAAGGCCTGAACATCGCCGATTCGGATGTCCTGGTCGGCAAGGCGGAGGCTGTCGGCCTCGATGCCGAA
>DASYDA010000326.1:0-8710 GCA_036499865.1 Dongiaceae bacterium
ACACGGTTTGGGTGCACGACGAAAACTGGTACTATTGTAAAGGTTAACTTTCACCCGAACTTATTCACCTTCGGGAACCCATTCGGCGGCAGGCGCAGCCCCGCTTGCGCCCTCTCCCCGACCCAGAGCTTCAAATCCGTCTCGGTCCGCGTCTTCTCGTCCAGGCGCCAGGTCAGGCCGTCCGCCTTCGCGTAGACGCGGGCATCGGATAATCCGCCGTCCTTGCATTTTTGCAGCATGACGCCGCGGCCGCGGTTCATTTCAGGGGCGTCTTTCAGCGGGAAGATCAGCAGCTTGCGCTACTCCACCAGCTTGACCTTATCCCCCGCCTTCACCGCGTCTCCCGCGCCCAACCCGTTCAGCGCGCGGAACCACTCGAGCTTCTTCTCCTTGAGGGCCATGCGCTCGGCCAGGCTCTTCACCGTGTCGCCGCTGGCCACGGTGACGATATGGAGGCGCAGCGCCGGTTTGGGCGCGGCTTCGGCACCCGCGAGCGGGTGGAAGCTCTTCAAGGAATCCAGGAATTCCGCGTCGAGCTCGCCGAAGGTGCGCCGGGGCGCCACATAGATCAGCTTGTAGAGATGATTGCCGCTGTCGTGGACCGCGCCCAGGCGCACGACGAAGGGACCCTCGTTGACGAGGCCGGTGGCGCCGCGATAGCCGCTTATCTCGAGCAGGCGCAGGTTGCCGACGGTCACCTTCTCCAACATCGACGACTGGACGTAGGTCATCAGCGATTGCCCCGCATAATCCTCGGTGGCGTCGATGACCAGCACCGCGTCGCGGCCGAGGCCGAACGCGCCGGTATGGCCGGGCCAGAGATCGAAGCCCTCCGGCGCTTCGAAGCTGAAGCCCATGGCGGCGTTCACCAAGCGGCGACCCTCGGCCGTGCCGTCGGCGGGATCGGCGCCGAAGGTCATGCCGTCGATCGCCGCCAGATAGGCGTCGCGATCGGTCTTCGGGCCGGTGGCAGTCTTGGGACCCAAATCGGGCGCCGACACGGCGTTCTTCGCGGCGTTCACCTTTACAGCCTCCACGGCGCGCGCCTCGCGTTGCGGCGTGGCCGGATGCGACTGGTCCATCGCCAGGATATCGCGCGCCAGCGGGTTTCCATTCATCGCAGCTTCTTCAAGCCCCGCCTTTGCGTTCTCGCTGCGCAGCGCGCCCACCATCCCCTGCGGATCGTAGCGGCGAGCGCCATGTAGTGGATGCCGAGCGCGTCCGCCTCGAACTCCTGCTCCTGCGAATAGGCGGCGGATTTCGCCGCCCTCTCGGCCAGCTTCTGCGCCAGCGCGCGATCATCGGCGTTCTTGCTGGAGTTTCGCAAAAGAACGCCGAGCACGCCCATCATCGGGTCTTCCTTGCTCCGGCTGAAATGGAAGGCGTCGATGTGGCCGATCTCGTGGCCGAGAATCGCGGCGAGTTCCGCCTCGTTGTTGGCGAAGTTCAGAGCCCCGCGGGTGATGTACACATAGCCACCGGGCAGCGCGAAGCCGTTGATGTCGTCATCGTCCAAAATGGTGAAGGTGTAGTGCACGCTCTTGCGGACGACGTTTTTCGCCAGCGCCTGGCCGACGCGATCGACATAAGCGGTCAAGGCGGGATCCTGGTAGACGCCGTGCTCGGCAATGATCCGCTTGGCGAATTTCTGGCCGTAATAGGCCTCGGCTTCCGCCGAGACCGGCGGGGAGATCGACTTGCCGGTGACCGGGTTGACGTCCCCGGCGCATCCCGAAAGCGCTATCGCCAAGAGCAGCGCCGCCGCTGCCCTGTTCCATGTGCCGACCCGCATGTTCCCCGCTGCCCCTTGCCCGCGATTGCCCAGCCCGCGATTGTTCGGCCGGATATTCGCCCGAAGGTAGCAGCATGGGCAATCTCTTTTTGAGGACGGAACGTGCCGTTCCGCCCCGTCCTCAGGAGATCAGCCGAACTTGTTATGCTTGGGGAATCCGTTCGGCGGCAGCCGGCCGGCCTGCGCGCGCTCGCCGACCCAGAGCTTGAGGTCCGTCTCGGTCCGCGTCTTCTCGCCGAGACGCCAGGTCAATCCGTCCGCCTTCGCGTAGACCCGCGCGTCGGATAGCCCGCCGTCTTTGTATTTCTGCAGCATGACGCCGCGGCCGCGGTTCATTTCGGGGACTTCCTTCAGCGGGAAGATCAGCAGCTTGCGGTTCTCGCCGATGACGGCGAGCATGTCGCCTTCCGCCGGCGCGGCGACCACGGCTTCGACGCCGTCCGGCACGCTCAGCACCTGCTTGCCGTTCTTGGTCTGCGCCACCACTTCGTCCGTCGGCACCACGAAGCCGCGGCCGTCATAGGAGGCGACCAGCAGTTTCTGCCCCGGCTTGTGGATCATCATGGTGACCACATCCTGGTCGTTGCCGAGATCGGCATAGAGCCGCAGCGGCTCGCCATGGCCGCGGCCGCCCGGCAGCTTGTCGCAGCCGATGGTATAGAACTTCCCGTTGGTGCCGAAGATCAGCAGCTTGTCGGTGGTCTCGGCGCGGAGTTCGAAGCGGGCGCGGTCGCCTTCCTTGAACTTGACGTCGCCGGGATTCTCGACATGGCCCTTGAGCGCGCGGATCCAGCCCATCTGCGAGCAGATGATGGTGATCGGCTCGCGCTCGATCATGACTTCCAGCGGGATGATCTCCGCCGAGGGCGCGTCGCCGAAGGCGGTGCGGCGCTTGCCCAGCGCGGTCTTCGGGCCGTAGAGCTTCTTCAGCTCGCCGATCTCGCCGCCGACCGTCTCCCACTGCATCTCTTCGCTCTTCAGGAGCGCGGTGATCTCCTTGCGCTCGGCGGAGAGTTTCTTGTGCTCGCTCTTGATCTCGATCTCTTCCAGGCGGCGCAAGGCCCGGAGGCGCATGTTGAGGATCGCTTCCGCCTGCAGGTCGGAGAGCTTCCACTTGGCCATCATCGCCGACTTGGGTTCATCCTCGTAGCGGATGATGCGGATCACCTCGTCGATGTTGAGATAGGCGACCATGTAGCCGTCGAGGATCTCGAGGCGCCGGTCGATCTCGCCGAGGCGGAACTTCGAGCGGCGCACCAGCACGTCGCGGCGATGGTCGAGATAGGCCTTCAGCACCTCGTTCAGCGCCATGACGCGGGGCGTCTGGTTGGCGTCGAGAGCGTTCATGTTGAGGCCGAAGCGGGTCTCGAGATCGGTCTGGCGGAACATCTGTTCCATCAGATGCTCGGGCTCTATGTTGCGCGATTTCGGCGTCAGCACCACACGGATGTCGGCGGCGGATTCGTCCTGGATGTCTTCCAGGAAGGTCAGCTTCTTCTCCTGCAGCAACTCCGCCACCTTCTCGATCAGCCGCGATTTGGCGACCTGATAGGGAATTTCGGTGACGATGACCTGGTAGGTGCCGCCCTTGAGCTGCTCCACTTCCCATTTGGCGCGGATGCGGAACGAGCCGCGGCCGGTCTTATAGGCCTCGACGATGGTCTCGCGGGTTTCGACCACGGTGCCGCCGGTGGGGAAATCCGGGCCTTTGATGAAGTCGACCAGCTTGTCGACTCTTGCATTGGGGAATTTCAGCAAGTGCTGCAGCGCGTCGCAGATCTCGGCGACGTTGTGCGGCGGGATGTTGGTCGCCATGCCGACCGCGATGCCCTGCGAGCCGTTGGCCAGCAGGTTCGGGAAGGCGGCGGGCAGCACCACCGGCTCCTGGTTCTCGCCGTCATAGGAGGGCCGGAAATCGACCGTGTCTTCGTCGATCGCCTGCAGCATCAGCGCCGCGGCCTCGGTCAAGCGCGCTTCGGTGTAGCGCATGGCGGCGGGGTTGTCGCCGTCGATGGAGCCGAAATTGCCCTGACCCTCGACCATGGGATAGCGCACGGCGAAATCCTGGGCGAGGCGCGCCATGGCGTCATAAATCGCGCTGTCGCCATGCGGGTGATACTTACCCATCACGTCGCCGACCACGCGCGCGGATTTCTTGAAGCCCTGGCCGGGCTCCAGCCGCATCTGCCGCATGCCGAAGAGAATGCGGCGATGCACCGGCTTCAACCCGTCGCGCACATCGGGCAGCGAGCGCGACATGATGGTGGAGAGCGCATAAGAGAGATAGCGCTCGCCAAGCGCCTCGGCGAGGTTGGTGATCTTGATCTCGTCGCCGGGATCACGAGGCGGCGGCTGTTCTGATTTGGCTTTTTTGGCCATCTACGACACTTCAACGAATCGGGAAAACGGCGTGAATCGCGCCTATGGATAGACCGTCACGCCGTCCCGTCAAGCATTGAAATCTCGAAAGATTTCCAGTCGGAAAGGTGGCTTGGTCAGCCCCTGCCCGGAGCCCAGGGTCCGGCATTGGGATGGAACAGCGTCGTGCAGTAAGTCGGGTTCTTGATAAAGCCGTTACCGGAGCAATTGTTGTCGAACACGGTACTGTCGGCGCAGGCACCGACCAGCAACAAACCGCTGAGGATCGCCATTTTTATAATTGTCTTCTTCATGGGCTAAGCTCCTGTCCCAGGCCAACGCCCCCACGCCCGTGACGGGCGAATTCCACACTAACAACTCTTGCGCCGCCATCTGGTTTCATCGCATCAATGGGCTTACACGGATTTCCTATCCTCAACCCATCATTTAGGCTTAGTGGATCATGCAGCAACTGCGCGTAGCGCTCTCCGTCGCCGCTCTTATCCTATTGGCCGGAATGTATTTTGCCGGGATTAATTCCGCCCAAGCGCAGTCGCCGGCCCTCACGCCCGCCGAGCAGGCCATCCAGCAGCGGGTCTATGGAAGCTGCGTTCAGGACGGCAAGCTCGGCGCCGCCGGCGGTGAACTCGAGACCAATTGCCAATGCGAGGCGCAGGTGACGCTCAGCGTGTTGACCGATGCCGGCCGCACCGCGATCGAGACGGGCCAGCCGCCGCAAGGCCCCATGTTCACGGTGGATCAGGAAGGCTTCAGCCGCAAGGTGATCCAGAGCTGCCCGGGCGTACGCCCCGTCCTGGAGCACCATTTCTGCGATCCCGATCCCAACAGCCAGGCCTGCCTGAAGCTGAAGAGCGCGCTGCAGCAGACGCAATAGTTCTTTTAGAAACGGTCGATCCGGAAGGGTTTCAGATCGAAGCCGGGATCGCGCCCGGCCACCAGATCGGCGATGACCTTTCCCGTCACCGGCCCCAGGGTCAGGCCGATATGGCCATGGCCATAAGCGAAATAAGTATTGGGATAACGCACACCCCGCGATATCACCGGAATCGAATCCGGAATCGAAGGGCGGAAGCCCATCCAGTCGCTGCGCCCGGCTTCATTGAGATCGCCGAACATGCGGCGACCATGCTTCAGCAGCACTTCCGCGCGCGCATAATTCGGCGCCGCTTCGAGGCCGCCGAGTTCGACGGTGCCGGCAAAGCGCAACCCCACTTCCAGCGGCGTCACCGCGAAGGAATGATCGCCGGAATAGAGCGGCATGCGCGGCATCTTGCCGGGATTGGGCAGGGTCACATGATAGCCGCGCTCGGTATCCAGCGGCACCTTGTGGCCGAGCATCGCGGTCAAGTTCTTCGACCAGGCGCCCGCCGCGACGACGACGGAATCGCAGGCGATGGATTGGCCCGGCGTTTTCACCGCCTTCGGCCCATTCGGCCCCAGATCGAAGCCGGTGACGCGATCCTGCAGGATCGCGCCGCCATTGCGGGCGAACAAAGCGGCGAGGTCCTGCACCAGCCGGAAGTTGTTCACCACATAGGCGTTCTCCGGATAATAGACCGCGTGGCGGAAGATCGGCTGCAGGCTCGGCTCGAACTGGCGGATCTCTTCCTGCCGCATCACTTTGTATTCGACGCCGCGGCGCTTCTGCAGATCGAGATCCCATTGATAGGATTCGAATTTCTTGTCGCTCTCGAAAACGCCGAGCCAGCCGGTCTCCTTGACCATGGCGGCCTCGCCGATCGCCTTGGCGAGATCCTTGTGCACATCGAGGGCGCGGGTGAGGATCGAGCGCAAGGCGATGGAGATTTCCTCCACCCGCTCCGGCTTGCTCGCAGCCAGGAAGCGCATCAGCCAGGGCGCGATCTTCGGCAGATAAGACCAGCGGATGGCGAGCGGCCCCAGCGGATCCATCAGATATTTCGGCACATCCCAGAGCACGCCCGGCGTCGCCACCGGGATGCAGGATTCGGTCGCGATCACCGCGGCGTTGCCCTTCGATGTCCCCTCGCCCGGCTTGCGCTCGTCGATCAGGGTGACACGGTGCCCGTCGCGCTGCAGATGCAAAGCGGCGGATACACCGACGATGCCGGCGCCGATGACGACGATGTGGGATTGAAACATGGGAGAAGAACCGAAAATTGCAGGGAGATGTCAGAATGCTGTGGAGCGCGGCTCAAATCAAGCCGCGCAAATCACGGTTGTACCGCCAGACGCTCCACGAAGCGGGCGCGCGCTTCGAGCCGGCGGTCGGTATTGGGCCCGTGCAGGACATGGCGGTCGAGGAAATAGCCGGTCAAACGCAGGCCCGCCATGAGATCGGCGATATCCGGTGCGCCGTCGGCCGCGGTCAGGAAGGGCGGCAAAACCAATAGGCGATCGACATAAGGCCGTCCCGCCTCGCGGCCGACCGCCCGGCCTGTTTTCGGCGAGACATAAGCGAGATCCCGGGTCTCGCCGGTCGCCGCGCAATGCGAGAGATCCAACCCGAAGCCCAGCGATGCCAAGAGATCGAGCTCCCAGCGCACATAGGCGGCGGGCCAGGGAGTATCCGCAGAATCCGAAGCATCTTCTGAACCAGCAACCCCCTCGACGCCGACAAGGTCGGCATTCGCCGACGGGGCCCTCCCCCAACTTGGGGGAGGGGATTGAAGAGCATGCGGTTCCCTTTCAGATGCAGCGGGGCGACGCGCTTCACTTTCTTCCCCCTCCCCCAAGTTGGGCGAGGGAGGGGTGGGGGTTGCTCTCTCCAGCGGCGCGCCGCCGACAATCGCGGCGATCAACTCCGTGGTGGCAGTGAACACATCCTCATGCGGCTCGCGTTCGGGCAGCACGATATCCGCCACCGCACAGGCCGAGGCGAGCGCCGCCAGCCGCAGCGGATCGTCGAACAGCCCGGAGGAAACCGAGGTAACCAGTTCCACCTGGAAATTGCCGAGCTGCTCGGCGAGGCGCGCGCGCCAATGCACCTTCAGGCGATTGCCGATCTCCAGCACCGCCCGCTGGCGCCGCGAAGCCCCCGCCTTCACCAGGCCGAGATGCCGGCCGTTCTGACGGGTCAGCGCCGAAAGGATCGCGTCGCTTTCGCCATGCCGGCGGATGGAAAGCACGATGGCATCGTCGGTGAAGTCCATGCCGAAGAGATAGCATGAGAGCCGTTATTTCGGCTCCAGCTTCTTCATGAGATCGATCATGGCGGCGGCATCATCCGCCGACTCTTGCGCGAGGCCTTCCCGCACCCCGGCAATATCCGCCGCCGAGCGGTTCTGGCCGAGCTTCCATTTGCCTTCCAGCCGCGTGATCGGCAGATCGAAGCCGATGATCGCCTTCAGCATGCCGTCGATGTAGTCGGCCGGCGCGTCGCTGACCGCCCAAGGCTTGTCGCGCTTGCCTTCGTGAAGCACGGTCAGCCGCGTCACGATGTCGAGCAGTGGTTCGCGATCGTCGAAGAAACGCGGCGTGCCGTACGCATGCACCGCGACATAGTTCCAGGTCGGCACCACCTTGCCGGTCTGCCGCTTGGTCTCATACCAGGACGGCGTCACATAGAGATTGGGACCGAGGAAGGTGGCCAGCGCCTCCATTTTCCCGTCATAGCGCTTCCATTGCGGATTGCCCCGGGCGATATGCCCCCGCAAGGTGCCGAAGGGCGTAGGCTCGGGATCGATCAGCATCGGCACATGGCTCGCCTCCAATCCCTCGGCCCCCAACGTCACCAGCGTGCCGATGGCCGTCCGGCGGATGGCCTCGTGCAGGACGGGAACGCGAGTCTCGGTGAAGTGGGATGGGAGGTACATGGCGGACCATCGGTTTTCAGCCTAAGATAAGGCGCCATCAGGTAACGCCAGGCCAGGGTCAGTCAATGCCCAACTCGAGCCCACCGCTCTCCCCCCGCGCCCGTCGCTCGCGCATCATGTTCCTGAGCCTGCCGTTTTTCATCACGGCCTACATCGTCATCGAGCAGTTCGTGCGGGTGCATTACGGGATTCCGAAGCCGAATTCGGCCTATATCACCGCGCTGCCGGCACTGGCCATCGGGCTGCTGACATCCTGGGGTATCGTGCAATTGCAGGAGCGGCGGCGCGCGCGGAAGATGAAGGGGGAACAACCATGATGCCACGGGAAGCCGAATACATCCGGCTCGGGCAGATCGAGCTTCGTTTCATCCTGGACGGAGCGCAAACCGGGCAATCCATGGACATGTTCGAGATGACGGTGCAGCCGGGGGCGAAGGTGCCGGGCGCCCATTATCACGTCGAGGTCGATGAGGCGGCCTATGGGCTCGGCGGCGTGCTGACCTATACGGTGGAAGGCGAGACAATCGAACTCGGCGTCGGCGATCGCCTCTTCGTTCCGCGCCGCGCGGTGCATCACTTCATCAATTTGGGCACGGAGCCGGCGCGGATCCTGACCGTGCTCACGCCGGCCAAGATCGGCCCGAAATATTTCCGCGAGATCGCGGAAGTCGTCAACGCGGGCGGCCCGCCCGATCCCGCGCTATTGAAAGAGGTCATGCGCCGCCACGGCTTAGTGGCGGCGCAG
>DASYDA010000327.1:0-7361 GCA_036499865.1 Dongiaceae bacterium
GACCTGGCAGCAGGTCCAGGCGGCCACCAAGTTCCTCAAAGGCAAGCAGGTCGCGGGTCAGGATGCCTATGGCTATCTTGATCCCTGCAAGCCCTGGGGCGGTTTCGGCTTCTATTTCCTCGGCAGCCGCGCCACCGCCTATGCCAAACATCCGGAAGACAAGGCCTGGCTGTTCGATCCCGAAACCATGAAGCCGCGGGTCAACAATCCCGCCTGGGTCAGGGCGATCCAGGACGTGCTCGATGCCCTGCCGTCCGAGCCCGCCGATCAGCTCAACGCCGATCCGAATACGACGGGCTTCCAGCAGTTCCTCGCCGGCACCGGATCCATGTTGGTCTGGTGGGGCGATATCGGTTCGAGCGCGCGGACCAGCGATTCCTCGGTCGTCGGCGACACCTGCGCCTTCGACATCTTGCCCGGCTCCGACGACGTCTACAATTCCAAGACCGGCAAGTGGGACAAGCTCGCCAGCGGCCCGAACTACGCGCCGAACCTCGCTTATCTGGGCTGGGGCATTTATGTCATGGCGCGGGTCGATAGCGACAGCATGAAGCAGAAGGCAGCCTGGAGCGCCGCGGCGCATCTCGGCGGCAAGGATATCGCCCTCTGGATGTCGGCTTATCCGTCCGGCTTCCAGTGCTATCGCAACAGCCAGCACAATATCGACGAGTGGGTGGGTGCAGGTTACGACAAGGCGTTCATCTCGAACTACCTTGATTCACAGTTCAATTCCTACAACCACCCCAACGGTGCGATCGAGCCGAGAATTCCCGGCATCTTCCAATATTATAGCCTCGCGGAAGATGAGCTCACGAAGATCTATTCCGGCCAGGTGGATGCCCAGAAAGGCGCCGACAACATCGCCGCCGCCTGGGAGAAGCTTACCGATCAGATCGGTCGTGACAACCAGATCAAGCTCTACAAGGCCTCGCTCGGCATCTGAGCTTGCCGTCCAACGCGGCATTGCCGAAGTTCTGAATTCGACCGGTGGCGCTTTCGCCACCGGTCGAAACTTTACCGGCTTTGGGTCGTTTAACCCGGTGTCACAAACATAAAATCGTGATGGCGAGCACCACCCAGCAGATCACCGACCCATCGATCGAAATCATGGCGGACCCGATCCCGGAAAGCCGGAAGAATGCCGGCCGCCTGCTCATCCTGCTCGCATCGCTGCTTTTGATCGGCACGGCGGTCGTCCAGGCATTCCATTCCGCCGGTGCCATTGCGTTCGGCTTCGATACCTGGCAGCCGATCATCTATGTGTACCTGCTCTGGTCCGTCGCCATCGGCGGTGCACAGGTGATCATCCGCGGCGAGGCCGGCAAGCGCGCCTTGTTCATCCTGCCGGCCGCGCTCTACACCATCGCCGTGGTGATCTTCCCGACCATTTTCGGATTCTATATCGCTTTCAACGATTGGAACTTGAGCTCCTTCGAGGGCCGCCAGTTCAACGGGTTGCAAAACCTTATCCAGCTGTTCCAAGACACCTTCTTCTGGAACGCCCTGCTGAACATGGTCTTCTACGTCGCGATGGTCCTGGTCGAATACGCCATAGCCTTCGGTCTCGCTTTGCTTCTCAATGCCGAGATCCGCGCACGCAAGTTCTTCCGCGTCGCCTTCCTGCTGCCCTTCATGCTGAGCCCGGTCGCGGTGAGCTGGATGATCGGCAAATCGATGCTGGAATACCGCTTCGGCCCGGTGGGGCGGTTGGCGCGCCATCTGGGATGGGACCAGCCGGCATTCTTCGCCACCCCCTGGCTGGCCCGCTTCAGCATCGAGGTCATGGACGCCTGGGTCTCCATTCCCTTCGTCATGATCCTACTGCTCGCCGGATTGCAGGCCTTGCCGAAGGACGTGGCCGAGGCTGCCAAGGTCGATGGCGCGACGCCCTGGCAATCCTTCTGGAAGATCACTTTCCCGCTCATGATGCCGGTCAGCCTCACGGCCGTGGTGCTCCGCATCATCTTCAAGCTGAAGCTTGCGGACATCGTCATCAACGTCACGGCGGGCGGTCCCGGTGGCGCCACCGATACGGTCTCCAGCTTCATCTATCGCGTCTATCGCGACCGCTCGAATGTGGGCTACGGAACGATGCTGGCGATGTTCTATCTCGTCGTCATCATCGTCTTCATCACGGTCTTGCTGAATCTCGTCAGTAAGCGCATGCAGAAGATGACTTGAGAGGCCATCTCCCTTGACTGTCGACACACCATTCTCAGGCGATCTCGATCTCGGCCGACGCAGGTTCGATGCGAAGCATGTCTTGGCGCGCGTCCTGATATACAGCGCCCTCCTGGTCTGGACTTTCGTGTGCCTGTTCCCGATCTACTGGACGCTCACCACCTCGTTCAAGGTGGCGAAGGACGTCACGCAAGGCCACATCATCCCCTGGGTTGACTTCCAGCCGAACTGGCTGGGGCTCCGCTCCCTCGGCCTCTCACCGGATACGATCTTCGAGACCTCGACAGTCCGCGACGAATTCATCAGCCGCTTCATGAACAGCATCTATGCCTCGGTGGGCGGTGCGGTGCTTGCGGTGATCCTGGGCTCGCTGGCGGCCTACGGCCTCAGCCGCTTCCAATACAAATTCGCCTGGATGCGGAACAAGGACATCTCCTTCTTCTTTCTCTCGCAATTGATCCTGCCACCGGTCGTTCTCGCATTGCCTTTCCTGGTGCTCTACAAGGAATTGGCGCTGCTCGACACGCGCGTTGGCCTGATCCTGCTTTATGCGCTGACCGTCCTTCCCATCGTAATCTGGATCATGCGCGACCAGTTCGACACCATCCCTGTCGAACTGGACGAGGCGGCACTCGTGGACGGGCTCTCCGTCTGGGGCGTCTTCCTGCGGATCGTGTTGCCGATCGCACTGCCAGGCATGGTCGCCGCGTTCATTCTTTCGCTGGTGCTCTGCTGGAACGAGTACTTCTTCGCGGCCCTTCTCACCAGTTCAGACGCCAAGACGCTACCGGTGATGGTCGCCAGCCAGACCGGATCGCAGGGCATCAACTGGTGGTCGATGGCTGCCCTGTCATCCGCGGCGATCCTGCCGCTGGTGATCATCGGCATCGCTCTCGAACGCTATATCATCAAGGGCCTGACCGCCGGCGCCGGCAAATAATCCGCGTCAGCCGCGTAAGCGGCTGCCTTTCGGATCATAGGCCGGCTCTTTGAGCAGAACCGCCTTTCGGGTCTCGCCGATCACATCGACCGTCAGCGCGGGCTTGCCGAGCGCGGCATCGCGATCGACATAGGCCAAAGCCAGACTGCGCCCGACATGATGCCCGTAGGCACCGGAGGTCACGAAACCGACCAGCTTCCCGTCGCATTTCACGGGCTCGAAGCCGGATGCGTCGGCATCGACGGTGTCAATGGCCAAAGTCACCAACAGCTTTTCCGGTCCGGTCTCGCGTTCCTTCATCGCCGCATCCCGGCCGATGAAATCACCCTTATCGAAGGCGATGAACTGCGCCAGCCCCGACATGCCCGGTGTATAGGATTGGGTAAATTCGGTCGACCAGATGCCGTAGCTCTTTTCCAGCCGTAGGCTGTCCAGGGCCCGATTGCCGATCGACTTCAAGCCGAGATCGCGCCCCGCTTCGACCAAGGCGCCATAAAGCGCACGCTGATGGCGGACAGGGACATTGATCTCATAACCGAGTTCTCCCGTCAGCGAGAGCCGCGCGACCACGGCATTCGCCATGCCGACTTCCATCTCGCCGCAGCTCAGGAACGGAAAGGCCTTGTTGGAGAGATCGCGCGCGACGAGGCGCTCCATGATCCGGCGCGAATTCGGGCCGGAGAGCGCGAAACCCATCCAATCGTCGGAGAGGTTGCGGAAGGTGACGCCGCGATCCGGCAGATGGTCGCGGAACCAGCGGCCGTGCCAGTTCTGCAGATAATAGGAACCGATCAGCCAGAAGCGATCCTCCGCCAGACGCGAGACGGTGAGATCACCCATCAGCTTACCGGTCGGGCTCAGCATCGGCGCCAACCGCACCCGACCGACCGAAGGTAGCTTCGCCGCCAGCAGGTGGTCGAGCCATGCGGCCGCGCCAGATCCGCTCACCTCGTAGCGCGCATAAACGGCACTCTCGAACATGCCGGCGGCTTCGCGCGTGGCCTTCACCTCAGCGGCGACGAAGTTGTCTGCATTGGAGCGCCGCAGGGTTGGCTTCTCCTGGAAATCCTTCTGCCCGGTCGCGAAATACTGCGGCGTCTCCATGCCCCAGGTGACGCCATAGACCGCGCCTTCCGCCTTCAGCGCGTCATAGCAAGGCGAAACTTTGAGCGGGCGCCCGGCCGGCAGTTCCTCATTGGGATAGGAGATCACGAAGCGCCGGGCATAGAACTGCCCGGTCATCGCCCGCAGATAGGAAGCGTTGGAGGCGAATTCCGGATAACGCGCGATATCCATGCCGAAGATATCGGCGCCCGGATCGCCCTCGATCATCCAGTTGGACAAGGTCAGCCCGATGGCGCCACCCTGCGAGAAGCCGCCCATGCAACCGCAGGCGACCCAATAGTTCTTCAGGCCCGGCACCGGCCCCACCAGCGGATTGCCGTCCGGTGTGAAGGTGAAGGCGCCATTGACCCATTTGCGGATGCCGACCTCCTGCAAGGACGGAAAGCGCTCGAAACCGATCGCAAGCTCCGGCGAGATCCGGTCGATATCGGTCGGCAACAGATCCATGCCGAAATCCCAATCGGCGCCTTCCGGCTTCCAATGCCGCGGATCGCGCTCGTAGACCCCAAGCAGCACCCCCTTCCGCTCCTGCTGCAGATAGGTGAAGCCTTCGAGATCGGTGATGGCCGCGATCTCGCGGTCCATGGCGACGATCTCCGGCACATCCTCGGTGACGAGATAATGATGCTGCATCGGTGTCACCGGCAGGTTGAGGCCCACCATGTTGCCGACCTTGCGCGCCCAGAGGCCGGCGGCATTCACCACATGCTCGGCCTCGATGGTGCCGTGCTCCGTCACCACCGACCAATGGCCGTCCGGGAGCTGGCGCAACTCTACCACGCGGTTGCGCAGGATGATCTCGGCACCCCGCTTGCGCGCCGCACCGGCATAAGCATGTGTCGTGCCGTGCGGATCCATATAGCCTTCATGCTGGTCGTAGAGGCCGCCCTGCAATCCCGTGACATCCACGATCGGGCAAAGCGCCTTGATCTCTTCCGGTGTGACCAGGCGCGTCTCCATCTCCATGGTCTCGTACATGGCACGCTCGGCCTTCAACATCTCCCAGCGTTCCGGCGACGCAGCGAGGCTGATGCCGCCCGTCATATGCATGCCGACGCTCTGCCCGCTCTCCCGCTCGATCTCGTCATAGAGGCGGATCGTGTAGCCCTGCAACGCGGCGATATTTGGGTCGTCATTGAGCGCATGGAAGCCGGCCGCGGCGTGCCAGGTCGATCCCGAGGTCAGCTCGGCCCGTTCGATCAAGGCGACATCGGTCCAGCCGAACTTGGTCAGGTGATAGAGGATGCTGCTGCCGACGATGCCGCCACCTATGATGACGACCCGATACTGCTTTTTCATGAAATTCGACCTGTCCCGTCAGATTTTTTCCAGCCAGCGCCAGAGTGTCGGCGCCAGCGAACGTTCGATATGCAACCGCCAGCCGGTTTCCAGCCGGCCGACAATCGTCTTCAGTCCCGCGAACAGCATGGTCGCGGATTCGTGCGGCCTGACTTCACGAGATTGCCAATCGTAATGCCCTCCAAAGGCCATCACCTCATCCGCTTCCCTGCCGGTCACGTCGAAGCGCAGATAGCCGTCCGTGACGTCGGTGACGGCGTATCCATCGACGGACCAGCCGATTGCCGGAGACGGCTCGCCGCCCGTCAGCAGCAAGCGATCAAGCGCCAACCGCAAGGCATAGCGCCGGCCATCACAGCAGTCCCTGGGACCGATCGCGGTTAAACCCGCTTGCGCGATGAATCGCTCGAGGTTGCCGCTGACCAAATGCAGCGGGTTGTTGTCAATGACCGCGACAATCCGGAAACCGCCCCGATCGATGGCGGCCGTTTCCCAATCTGGAATCGGCGACCAGAACTTTCCGCGATCAGCCATGGAGCCGCATTCCTTCCGGATCGTAGAAGCAGGGCTTCACCACTGTCCCGCGAAGCCGTTCGCCCAAATGCTCGAAATCCATGCTCTCGCCGAAGCGCGACAGGCCGCTCTCGATCAGGCCGAGCGCAATGGGCCGCTTTAGATTGGGGCTGAAATAGCTGCTGGTGACGTAACCGAGGCTCCGCTTCCGACCGTTGACGACTTCAAGCCCATGTGCGCCGGCCGGCAAAGGTGTCGAATTCTCGGCCGCGATGCCGACCAGTTGCTTGCGGCCGGCTGCCTTCGCAGCCGGCGTGAACAACGCGCGATCGCCGACATAGGCATTCTGCCGTTTGTCCCTCGGCCCGTTCATGCCGAGATCATGCGGCATGGTCTCGCCGTCGGTATCCTGGCCGACATAGATATAACCCTTCTCGGCACGCAGAATATTCAATGCTTCAATGCCGAGCGGTCTTGCGCCGGCCGATCGCACCTGCTGCCAGAGCGCGCTTGCAAGCCTTGCCGACACAGAGATTTCGTAGCTGCGCTCCCCCGTAAAGCTCACCCGCGCGATCCGGGCCGGGCGCTCCCTGAACCGGCCATGAGCCGCCGCCATATGCGGCAATGCTGTTTCGCTCAGATCGATGCCGAGATTCAGTGCCTGCACAGTTTCTCGTGACTTTGGCCCCGAGACGGCAATGGTCGCCCAATGTGGCGTTGCGTCATGGATGAAGACCTGACCGAGATCGAAATGGTCCTGCCGCCAAGCCTCGAGATCGGCACACATGGCCGCCACATGGCCACTGGAGCAGGAAACCACGAAATGCTCGGGCGCCAGCCGCAGAACCACGCCGTCATCCGCAACCAGCCCGCTTTCATGAAGGTTGAGCCCGTAGCGCAGGCGCCCCGGCTTCAGCGAGGCCATCGGCGTGTAATAGATGAAATCCAGCAAGGCAGCGGCTTGCGGGCCGATGACTTCGATCTTGCCCAGCGACGACGCATCGAGAGCGACGACATCCGTGCGGGCCGCCCGGCACTCCTCGGCAATGACGGCCACATCTTCGCCATACCAGGCGGGGCGCAACGTGCTTCCGTAATCCCGGAAGCAGGCACCCTCCTCCCGGTGCTCATTCTCCGCCGGCAGCCGCCGGAGCGGCATCTGCAATTCGCCACGTTCGCAGCCGGCGATGCTCGCCATGGAGACCGGCACGAAAGGCGGGCGAAACGTCGTGGTCCCCGTGATATCGCGGCCGGTGCGCGCGGCCAGCACGGCGAGACCGTTGACGTTCGAGGTCTTGCCCTG
>DASYDA010000328.1:0-6303 GCA_036499865.1 Dongiaceae bacterium
GATCAGCCAGAGGACGATGAAGCTCCCCAGGCTGTTCCGCGCGAGTTTGGGCTCAAAGAAACTGTAGACGGCGGATATGCCATCCTGGCCCCAATCGGTCAGGCAAGCTGCCACGAGCTTGCCAGGATCGTTCTTTCCGGAGCCATTCTTCCCGGCGGCGCCATCGCGAAATTCGACGATCCTGGTGTCCACCGGGCTGTCGCCCACCATGCTGGCATAATCCTGAGGCCCCATGCCGACCATTTCACCGTCGTTATGACGCGCTTCCAGATAGCGGGCGAAGAGCTTGAACTGCTCCTGGGTCGGCACAGCTTCGGTGACGGTGGCGCGCAGATCCTGGTTCCTTGCCAGCACCTTTCGCATCGATCGCGACGGCTTGAAGGCCGAGGCGACGATCCGCACGGGAACGCAAGCGCGGCAACCCACGCAAGCCGGCCGGTAGGCGATGGAATGGCTGCGGCGGAAACCCGCCCGGGACAGGATTTCGAACAGTTCCGGCGACTGGGCGCCCGACAATTCGGTGATGATCTTGCGCTCCATCCGGCCCGGGAGATACGGGCAGGGGACCTCGGTGGTCACCAGGAACGGTATCGGAAATCCGCGACCCTGAACGCTCATGCGCGAATCTTAAGCGAAGCGACGCCGGGACGCCAGAGCCTGATAGGGCTCCAGCCCATCAAACGTCTATGATGTCGCGGAGCGCTTCAGTGTGACGGGAGCGCTTCCGATCGGACCACCAGCACGCCGGCCAGGTGGTCGTGCAGGCAGCGTCCCCGCGGATCGAAGAACGCGAAGAGGAGGATCACCATCGCGGTGGTTGGCACGGTCATATAGAACATCGCCGGCTGCAAAATGCCCCGCAAACCGCCAGGATTTTCGCCAGTCCAGGCGACCACCCGAAGCCCCATCGCGCGCATGCCGGGCGTCGCCGCGTGGCGTCCGCCGATGGTCACCGCGGCCAGGACGAAGTGAATGAAGGGCGCCGCCAGAAGAAAAGCGGGAATACCCAGCAAGCCGAGGGTCGTGATGCTTAAGGTGCAGGCGGCAAAGCCGACGAGAGCCGCCAATATCACAGTGAGCACCGCATCGAGGAAATAGGCGATGCAGCGCCGCATGAAGATGCCGTCGAACAGCGCGGGATTGCGCAGCCAGCTCGGCTCGCTCCATCCCAGCTGATCGAATTGCATGCCGGCTCGTCCGGAAGCGGCGCCGGAACCAAGCAGAATCAGCGGCGGTTTACGTGCGGGCAAGGGAATCCACCGTCCAATGGAAGCCAGGGTTTCTCCAACCACGGCCTATATCGGCCCGACAATCGCCTGTTACAAGAGGTCGCAGGCTGGGTCAGGGCGAGACAGGCTGCTGGGACGCCGCGGCCGATTCGGTGGGGGTAGCCGGTGTCGCGGCGTTTGAGCCGGTCGTCGTCGGCTTGTCGCGGAGCAGAAGAATGGAGATACGCCGATTTTCCGGTGAAAAGGGATCCGCTTTGATCTTCGGATCGGTATCGGCCTTGCCGGAAACGTTCTGCACGCGGCCGTCATCGACCCCCGCTTCCACCAACACGCGCCGCGCGGCATTGGCGCGGTCGGTCGAAAGCTCCCAGTTGGTGTAATCGGGACGGCCCTGGAAGGGGGTCGCGTCGGTGTGCCCATCGATGGAGAGTTTGTTCGGCAAGGGCGCCACCACCCTGGCCACCAATTGCAGCAATTCACGGCTGCGCGCGTTCATGTCGGCGCTGCCGGACGGGAACATCGAGACCTTCTCCTTGTCCAGGAGCTGAATCATCAGGCCGTCGGGCGTCTGCTGGACGTCGATATTGTTTTTGAGATCGGCGAGGCCGGGATCCTGCTTGATCTGCTGCTCGATCTTGGACTTCACCTCGGTGAACTGCTGCTGCTCGACCTTATCGACGACGGCCTGCGCCTCTTTGACGTCCACCGGCTTGGCGCCGGTCGTGTTGTCCGGTGCAGGTACTGGATTCTGGTCCGACTGGTCCTTGTCGCCGGCGCCGCTTGCATCCTTGTCCGAACCGCTGGGATTCTGGTCGGCATCCTCGTCCGGATTGTCGACTTCGACCTGTGCTTCCGCCGCCGAAGCGCCGGCGACTTCCGACATGACCGCAGGCTGGCCGTTCAATATGGCAGGCTGCGCCTGCGAACTCTGGGGCGCGATGGTCGGCTTGAAATACTGCGCGATGCCCTTTTTCTGCTCCTCGGTGACCGCGTTCAGCAGCCAGAGCAGCAGGAAGAAGGCCATCATCGCCGTCACGAAGTCGGCATAGGCAACTTTCCAGGCGCCGCCGTGATGGGCGCCACCGGTCTTCTTGATGCGCTTGATGATGATCGGTCTGTTGTCGGCCATGTATCGAGTTTCCTACTCAGACCGCCGGCAATGCGTTGACCGCTTCTTCGACTTCGTAAAAGCTCGGCCTTTCCGTGGACCAGAGGACCTTGCGGGCAAACTCGATCGATACCGCCGGTGGGTAGCCCTGCATATGGGCAAGCAGGCCGGCCTTCATGCATTGGAAGTATTTGGAATCGGCAGTGTCGACACCGGACATGGCACCGGAAAGCGGCGCCACGAACCCGTAGGACACCAACACGCCGAAGAAAGTGCCGACCAGCGCGGCGCCGATCAGTTCACCCAATATGGCGGGCGGCTCGGTGATCGAGCCCATGGTGTGGATAACGCCCAGAACCGCGGCGACGATACCCAGGGCCGGCATGCCGTCCGCCATAAGCTGCATCGCGTGGGCGGCGGCGTGCTGCTCCGCGTGATGGGCTTCGAGCTCGGCGTCGATGAGGGTCTCCACCTCATTCGCATTCTCGGTGCCGAGGGTCATCATGCGAAGGTAGTCGCAGAGGAATTCCACCGCGTGATGGTTCTTCTGGAAATTCGGGAACTCGCCGAACAGCGCGCTTTCATCCGGCTTCTCGACATGCTGCTCCAGCGCCAGCATGCCTTTGGTCTTCGCCAGCCGGAACAGCTGGTAAAGCAGGCTCAGCAGCTCGACGTAGTCCTTTTTCTTGTAGGTCGGTCCCTTCAAGGCGCGCTTCACAGCGGCGCCGACCGCTTTCAGATTGGATTTGGTGTTGCCCATCACGAAGGCGCCGGCGGCGGCGCCGAGGATGATCAGGAACTCGAAGGGCTGGAACAGAACGATGATGTGGCCGCCATTGGCCAGGTAGCCGCCGGCGACACAGGCAATGACGATGACGGCGCCGACAATCACAAGCATGGGGGAACTCGATCCAACCGCGGTTCGGGGTGGTCCAAAGATTAGCGAATAAAGTTAAAACTTGGTTAGTGGGTGGGCGTTTGGCTCGCCTAGTGGGATTTTTCCCCCGATCGGGAGGAGAGACGGCGGGTTGGAAATCCGCCGCTTTCCAAGGCTGAGATGATTTCGAGGACGTGCTGTGGGTTGCGCGTCTCGATCACAGCGTCCACATCCGCCCGTTTGACCGGCAGATCGAAGAACATGCGCTGATGATAAATCTCGATGATATTGCCGCCGGTGGCGCCGATCAGCCGCGCGATATGCCCCAGCACGCCCGGTTGATCGGAGATTTCGATCCGGAGGGTGACGACTCGGCCGTCCTTGATCAACCCTCGCATCAGCACCTGGGCCAGGAGTCGGGAATCGATATTGCCGCCAGAGACGATCAGGACCACATGCCGGCCGGCAAACCGCTCGGGTTCGGCCAGCAGGCAGGCGAGGCTCGCAGCTCCGGCGCCTTCCGCGACCAGGTTCTGGAGTTCGACCAGCAGATGGACGGCTTGTTCGAGCCAATCTTCTCCGACCAGCAACAAATCCTTCACATAGCGTTCAATGATGGCGCGGGTCAGTCTTCCCGGCGATTTGACGGCAATGCCATCGGCCAGGGTCTGGCCGCGATTGTCCGGTTCCAGGCCCTTCACGGCGTGATGCATCGAAGGATAGAGGCCGGCTTCGATGCCGAAGATATCCACAGCCGGACGCAGCGCCTTCACGGCCGTCGCGATGCCGCCGATCAGCCCGCCGCCGCCGATGGGTGCCACCAAGGTATCGAAATCCGGAAAATCCTCGAGGATTTCCAACCCGATCGTGCCTTGGCCCGCGACGATCAGCGGATCGTCGTAAGGATGCACGAAGATGAGGTTTTGATGTTCCGCCAATTGCCGGGCATAGACCGCCGCCGCATCGATGGTATCGCCCTGCAGCTCGATCTGCGCACCGAAGCCCGCGGTGCGCTCGACCTTGGTGAAGGGTGTGCCTTTCGGCATCACGATCGTGGCCGGAATGCCGAGCCGCTGGGCGTGATAGGCGACGCCCTGCGCGTGGTTGCCGGCGGACATGGCGATAACGCCGCGCCGTGCTTCTTCGGGCGTCAGGCTGCTCAGCTTGTTGAAGGCGCCCCGGTCCTTGAAGGACCCGGTGAATTGCTGATTCTCCAGCTTGAGATGGATGCTGGCCGCCCCCGTCAATGCCGCCAGGCGGGGCGAGTTGACCAGCGGTGTCCGGACCACGGCGCCTTTGATCCGCTCGGCCGCGGCGCGGATGTCATCGATGGTTGGCAGTTTGAGATCGGCGGATATGGAATCGGAGGACATGGCTAGGGCTTCGGTTCCAATTTAAGCGTGTGAATCGGTGGCTGCACGATAGTCCGGTAATGGCCGTCACGCCAGTCCGCGAGCCAGTCGTCATAAGACGGCGAGAACGGATTGCCGGACTGGCCACCAGCCAGCGCAGCGACGGCTTCCATGGGATTTTTCATATCGACGACGAATCGCATGGTGGGGCCGTGCACATCCGGCATCGCGATCGAATCCGGCAAAACGATGGGCACGCCGCGGTTGAGCGTGAAATTGTCGCCGTCGGTGGGGAGATCGGGATCCAGCCAGCGGGAGATCAGCGGCAGATAGCGGAAGATCGGGTGCTGGAAATGCATGCGGTGGACCGCCCCCCACTTCCATTGGCCCGGATCGTCGCCGAGCTTGGCTTTGAGCAGCGAAACGGCGTCCTGAAGCGATTTGGTCAAAACCGCGCCGCAATTCGCCTCATCCGAACACCATCGATCGCTTGCCAATAGCGCTTTCAGTGTTTGGTCGTCCCAGAACCACCAATCGGAAAACAGATTGCCCAGGGGTTTGGCGAGCAATCGTTCCGCCGTTTGCTGCATCCAAAGGGTGGCGATCAGCGGTTCCGGGCGATCGCGGTCCATCCGGCCGTCCCATTTCGCCAGCATTCCGGCGATTTCCGGCTCGGCGCCTTTCAGCCGCGGCAGCCAGCTTTCCACGAGGTCGTGCAGAGGTTGGGAGAGATCGTCCATCTGCATGGCCTCCATATCCGCAACGGACAATTTGGGCTTGGCCTGCAGAAGCTCGGCGATCCGCCGATAGCGCTCGTCGCCGGCCCAGCGCCCCGCGATGAAGGATGGATAGGCGTCATCCACGATCCGGTTGTTGGCGGTGGCGAGCCATCCGTCCGGCGGATCGAAGGATTGCGGCAGCACCGCTGGAGGCAACGTGCCGGTCCAATCATAGTCGCCGGACCAGCCCGGCGCGGGGAGCAGCCCGGACATGTAGATTTTCTTGCGCAGCGGGACGCGTCCCGCCGCCATGAAGCCGATATGGCCGTCGCGATCGGCATAGACGACGTTCTGCTCCGGCACGGCGAAATCCGCGAGAGCGGCATGGAAGGCATCCGCCGAGCGCGCGAAATTCATCGCGAGCAAAGCATCGGGTGTCTTGTCATCCGGCAATTCGAAAACGGCCGAGAGGGCGAAGATCGGATCGTCCGGCTTCCGGTCCTCATCGAGATCGGAAACGACCGGCCCGTGCCGCGTGCTGCGGATCGTGACGGGAAGATCGGCGGCACCTTTGATCTTGATGGTTTCCTTGCGGATGTCGAAAGCCTTCGGCCCGTCGGGCGTTTCATAGTGGTCGGGATTGCCCTCCGCTACGCGCTCCTCGAAAAGATCCTCGGTGTCGCCTCCGGTGGTGGTGAAGCCCCAAGCCACATCGTCATTCGCGCCGATCACCAGCATGGGAAAGCCCGGACTGGTGACCCCCACCCAGCTCATCTCCGGCGTCACGATATGCGCCAGATACCAGATGGAAGGCGCTCCCAGCGCAAGATGCGGATCGTTGGCGAGGATCGGCGCGCCGCTGGCGCTCTTGTCGGGGCCCACCACCCAGTTGTTGGAGGCGATGTTGAGACGACCGAACCAGCCGGGCGACAGGCCGGAAGCCGATTGCGCTGCGGGCAGCAGGATTTTGAAGAGATCCGCCGGCAGCTTCTTCTGGAGTTCGAGATTGAGCCGCTCC
>DASYDA010000329.1:0-1550 GCA_036499865.1 Dongiaceae bacterium
CACACTCGCTCGTCATCCCCGGGTTTGGCCCGGGGATGCACGCCTTTCGTCGCGAAAAAGGTAAGGCGTGGATGGCCGGACCAAGTCCGGCCATGACGGATAAATTGAGTCAGCAACGTTCAATCGAGGAGACACACATGCAATTCATGGCCTATTGCCTGGACAAGTCCGGCGCGCTCAACGTCCGGATGGAGAACCGTCCGAAGCATGCGGAATACCTGACCGCCAACAATGACAAGCTGCTGTTCGGCGGGCCCTTGCTCGATGCCCAGGAGCAGATGATCGGCAGCCTGCTGGTTGTCGAGGTTCCCGATCGCGCCGCCATGGACGCCTTCCTCGCCGGTGATCCCTATGCCAAAGCGGGGCTGTTCCAGTCGGTCACCGTGCACGCGACCCGCAAGTCCTTCCCGAAAGCCTGAGGCATCCCATGCAATACTGGCTGATGAAATCCGAGCCTTCCGCCTATTCCTGGGACCAGTTGGTGAAGGACGGCAAGACCTTCTGGAGCGGCGTGCGCAATTACCAGGCCTCCAACAACCTGAAGGCCATGAAGAAGGGCGACCACGCCTTTTTCTATCATTCCAATGAGGGCCTGGCGGTGGTCGGCATCTGCGAGATCGCCAAGGAATATTACCCGGATCATACCGACAAGGCCGGCAAGTTCGGCATGGTGGATGTGAAGCCGGTGGCCCCGTTCAAACAGCCGGTGACCATGGCGGAGATCAAGGCGACACCGGAATTGAAGGACATGGTCCTGGTCAAGAATTCGCGGCTCTCCGTCCAGCCGGTGACCGCGGCTGAATGGAAAGCCGTCTGCAAGATGGGCGGGGTCAAAGCTTAGGTCGGGACCGCGATCTCCGAAAGGTACCTGGTTCTCCACTGATTTGCCGTAGTTTCGCCCCGCCTCGGGCCGGATATTCGGTCACCATTCCCCCGTCCATACAGTTTGAGGGGGAATTCCATGACACCGACCGACATCCATGACTGGCAAGATCCAAGCGGTGCGCCGGCGCCCGAAACTCCGCGCGGGCCGAAGCAACCGTGGCACCGCCGTTTCGGGCTCGGCGCGCCGGGCTTCGAGGCGACCAAGCGCGCATTCTTCGTCGGCATCCTGACGCTGATCCTGCTGATTCCGCTGGGCATGATCGAGGATCTGGTCCAGGAGCGCTCGGCGCGCAAGGCCGAGGTCGATTCGGAAATCACCGGCCAATGGGGCGGGCCGCAGATCGTGGCGGGGCCGGTTCTCGCCGTGCCCTATCGCTATGTCAGCGAGGCCGGCGACGGCGCCACGCCGCGGATGTCGACCAGTTTCCTTTATTTCCTCCCCAAGCAATTGGATATCGCCGCCGAGACCAAGACGGAACGGCGTTCGAAGAGCATCTACCAGGTGCTGGTCTATGGCAGTTCGACGCATATCACCGGGCATTTCGCCGATCTCACGGCTTCGCTTCCCGCGATCCCGCCGGAGAACATCGACTGGAGCGGGGCGCGGCTGGTGATCGGCATCGCCGAGAACGATGCCATCCGCGATCTGAAAATCGCCGTCAACG
>DASYDA010000330.1:0-3187 GCA_036499865.1 Dongiaceae bacterium
GCGGCTTATTCGGGTGCCTGTTTCAGGCCCCGCTTTTGGCATGGGCCGCCGCCTTGGTTTTCCTGATCGCCGCGGCGAATCCGGCTCAGGCACAATCCGAAAAGCAGCCTTTGCCGCGCTTTGCCTCCCTGGATTCCAGCGCGGTCAATCTGCGCGCAGGCCCCGGGGAGACCTATCCCAAGCTCTGGCTTTATCAGCGCAATGGGATGCCGGTGGAGATCATCGAGGAATTCGACGTCTGGCGACGGGTGCGCGACTATCAGGGCGTGGTCGGCTGGGTGAAGAGCACGCTGCTTTCCAGCCGGCGCTCGGCGATCGTCACCGAAAGCCGCCGCGCCCTGCATGAGGATCCGCTGGAGACCTCGCGCATCGTCGCCTATGCCGATCCTGGCGTGGTCGCCAAGCTGCTGAGCTGCGACGGCCAATGGTGCCGGCTCGACGTCAAGGGCTATAAGGGCTGGCTGCCCCGCAGCCAATTCTGGGGCGCCTATCCCGACGAGAACTTCAAGGAATAGCCCCTGCAGCTCGATAGTCGCTATCGCCGCGTCACGATGAGGGCCTGGCGAGTCAGCACCTGGCGGCCGGCCTTGCCCATCTCCCGACAATGCCGGAAGGCGATGTCGAACGACGCGTCGATCTGCCGTAAGCGATCGCGCAGGGTATCCTGCGAATAGCTCCAGGATTTCGGGCTGAGCCGCATGTCTGTCGCGGTTTCGTCAAACACGATGATCGCCCGCGCATCCTTCGCCAGCAGGCCGGTGACTTTGGCGAGATAATCCTGCAATTCCGCCGGCGGCACATGCAGCATGACGGAAAAAGACAACACGATGTCGGGCCGCCATTCCTTGATGGCCGCCAGGCTCGACGGACCTATCACGTCCAGGCGCGGGGCTTTGGCTGGCACGGTCTCGGGGCTCAAGAGCTCCAATCCGTCGTTATAAAACCGGTCCGTTATATCGACGCCCCAATAGTTCCCACGATCGAGATAGTCGATCAGATGCATGCCGATGCGCAAACTGCCGCAGCCGTAATCGACACAGCGGTGTTCCGGCTGAAAACCGAGGCTTTGCAGGAAGTGGAATTGGTCCAATCCGCGGTCGCGATGCGGCCGTTCCACGAGATCGGCGCCAGGCGCGATCGGGATCCGCGGCCGGTCCCGTTTGCCGAGCGTGGTATGCGCGCGGCCGCGATCGAGTTTTCCGGCTATTCTTTCGGAATAATAATCCGCGAAGGATTTGCCCGGATTGCGGATCCGCCACAGCGTCTGGCGCATCTCGGCAAGCAGCAGTAAGAGACGACGGCCGAGTTCATTCAGCCACATGTGGATTCCGCCGGGCGAATCGCGGGCGGCCAAGTTCAGTCGAAATCCTTGGCGAGCTCCGCGCGGACGATCTCGGGCATCACCGCCATATGGCTGTAATCCGGGTGACTGAAGCCGATGATTACCTGGCGGTCCGCCTCGCGGAACAGCGCGATCTGCTTCGCCGTGAAGGGAAAATGGATGAACTGCACCGACGAGGCCTTGCCCACTTCATTGGTGCGGTCCTGATCGGCCTCGGGCACACCCTTCACCGTTTCGGTATCGAGCTTGATGAAGGCCGTCTCTTCGACACCGCCGAGGCGCGCCAGGAACCGCGAACGGCGCACCGGATCGTCGATCTCGAACCTCACCGTCGCCACCAACTCGGCCCCCTTCGGGATCAGCGGGTTGTAGGCGCGAAGCTCATCGGCGATCTGCGCCTCGCCGCCTTTCTCGATGTGCAGCATCTCCTGCACCTGCTGCAGCATGGTCTCGTAGCATTCGAAATAGAAGGTGGCGGCCGGGCCGACCTCGATGCGCCGGCGCTTCTTCAGCGCGACGACTTCCTTGCGCAAATCCGCGCGGCGCTTCGCGTAATCCGTCGGCGCCAGGATATCGCTTCTTTCGATCTGCTTTTTGCGGAGAGCGGTCATTATGGCTCCGTTCAGGCTAAGCCGTAGGCGCGGGCGAACAATTGGATCGGGTGCCAGGAATGCTCCGGCGCCTTGCCGGCGTCGAGGCGTTCCATGCCCTGCACGATATGCTCGCCGGCGAGCGGGCATTCGGAGGCGATGAAGGTTTTCTCCGCGGCGATCGCCTGGCGCGCCACCGGCCGCCCGACCTTCAGCGCGATCTGAAAATTCTCCTTCATGACGCCCCAGGAACCACCATGGCCGGAACAGCGCTCGATCACCGCGAGATCCGCGTCCGGGATCAGCTTCAGCATCTCCGCCGCCTTCTGGCCCATGTTCTGGGCGCGGGCGTGGCAGGCGATGTGAACCGCGACACCACCCGGCAAGGCGGAGAGGCCCGGCGCCAGCCCTTCATGCCGCGCGATGTCGACCACATATTCGCTGACATCGAAGGTCGCCTGGGAGAGCTGCTTGATGCGGGCGTCCTTGGGCAGGACCAGCGGCCATTCGAATTTCAGCATCAGCGCGCAGGACGGCACCAAAGCGATGACGTCATAGCCGTCGTTCACGTAAGGCAGAAGTGTGTCCGCAACAGTGACGGCATGTTCCGCCACCCGCGCCACATCGCCGCGCTCGAATTGCGGCATGCCGCAGCAGCGCGGATAGACAACCTCGGTCTCGACGCCGTTCGCGGCCAGAACCGCGCGCGCCGCCATGCCGATATCCGGATTGTTGTAGTTGACGAAGCAGGTGGCGTAGAGCACCGCCTTGCGGCCATAGGCCGGTGCCCGCTTGTTGATTTCGAGCGGCTCGCCCATGGCGCGCAGCACGAAGGTGCGGCCATGGAATTTCGGCAGCGCCGCCTCGCGGTCGATTCCGACCGCGGCTTCCATCGCGGCGCGCGTGATCGGGATGTTGCTGGCGAGATTGGCGACCGGCGCGACGAGGCCTGCGAGCTTGCCGTTGCGGTCGGTCTCCGTGAGCTGGGCCGTGACCTTGTCGGCCTTGCCGGCCTTCAGCTCCGCCGCGCGGTAGCGCAGCATCAGATGCGGGAAATCGAGGGCCCATTCATGCGGCGGCACATAGGGGCATTTGGTCATGAAGCAAAGGTCGCAGAGGGTACAGGCATCGACGACCTGCTTGTAATCCTCGGTCTTCACGCCGGCGACTTCATCCGGCGAGGCATCCACCAGATCGAAGAGGCGCGGGAAGGAATCGCAGAGATTGAAGCAGCGGCGGCAGCCGTGGCAGATAT
>DASYDA010000331.1:0-6698 GCA_036499865.1 Dongiaceae bacterium
GGCTTTACCGGAAAGTCGATCCGAATCGACCAGAGTCGAGGAGCGGGGGCGGTCACAGTGGGCATGGTCGGGATGTTTCTCATGAATTCGGGCTTCCTCAGGCGGCGCGCCTTTCTAACCCGAAGCCCGTATCCACCGCAGCGAGAAAGTCCCGAGACAGTATTTTATCCATGATGGTCCCTGTCGGCTTGTAACCGGCTCGAATATTTGATCCAGTGGCGGTCATGAGCGCATTGAATCCTAAGAAAGACAAGATAGCCGCCGCCGCGGAAAAAGTGCACGCGGCAATCGGCTCCAGCCCACAAATTTCCTGGCCCCTGCTTTCCGCCCGGGCCGGAACCGAGGTCTGGGTCAAGCACGAGAACCACCTGCCTACGGGGGCATTCAAGGTCCGGGGCGGCGTCACCTATCTGGCCCATTTGCGCGAATCGGAGCCGGGTGTTTCCGGGGTGATCGCCGCCACCCGCGGCAACCACGGGCAGAGCATCGCTTTTGCCGCCGCGCGCAACGGCCTCAAGGCCACCATCGTGGTGCCGGAAGGGAACAGCCGGTCGAAGAACGCCGCCATGCGCGCTTTCGGGGCCGAGCTGGTGGAGCACGGCCATGATTTCCAGGCCGCGCTGGAATTCTCCCGAGACCTGGGGGCGGAGAAAAAGCTGCATTTCGTGCAGTCCTTCCATCCCTGGCTGATCGAGGGCGTCGCCAGCTACGGTTTCGAGCTCTTCTCGGCACGGCCCGATCTGGAGACCGTCTATGTGCCGATCGGCCTCGGCTCCGGCATCTGTTCGGTGATCGCGGCGCGGGACGCCCTGGGCAGTAAAACGAAAGTGGTCGGCGTGGTTTCCACGAATGCACCGGCCTATTCATTGTCCTTCAAAGCCGGCAAGCCGGTTTCCACCAACAGCGCCGATACGATCGCAGATGGCATGGCCTGCCGGGTGCCGGTCGCCGATGCCGTCGCGACCATCCGCAAAGGTGCCGATCGGATCGTCGAGGTGACCGAAGCGGAAATCCGGGCTGCGATGCGGATCTATTTCGAAGACATCCACAATGTCGCGGAGGGTGCCGGCGCGGCGCCCCTGGCGGCGCTCCTCCAGGAGGGCGCGGCAAAGGCCGGGCGCAAGGTGGGCTTGGTGCTCTCCGGCGGCAATGTCGATACGCCGCTGTTCAGGAGCGTGCTGGAGTAGCGGTTACCAGCCGCCCGTTCGCAGCCATTCGCGGACATCGTCCAGCCGGTCATTGCCCCAGAAGGGCTCGCCATCGATCACGACGAAAGGCGAACCGAAGATGTCGCGGGCGACGGCGCCATCCGTCTCGGCGCGCAGCCGCTCCCTGATCGCCGGATCCGCCATGCCGGCTTTCAGTTCTTCACGATCGATGCCGATCTCCGCGGCGACCTCCGCCACAACTTCCGGCGTCGAAATATTGCGTCCCTGCGCAAAGGCCGCGCGATAGAGCGCCTTGGCGAGATCGCGGGCCTTACGGCGGTCCCGCTCTTCCAGCCAGTAAAAGGCGCGGCTGGCCGCAACGGTGGCCATGGGAAAACCCTCCGGCAAAATCATCGGCACCTTCAGCTTGCGGGCCGAGCGCTCCATGTCGCGCAGATGATAGGGACCGCGCAGCGGCTGCTGCACCAGCGGCCCTTGCCCCGTGCTCTTGAACACGACGCCGAGCAGGTAGGGCCGCCACAGCACGTCGCGGCCGAACTCCTCGCCGATGGCATCGATCCGATGGGAGGCGAGATAGCCGTAGGGCGAGGAGAAATCGAACCAGAATTCGATCGGCTTTCCCGAGGCTTCTACCATGGCAGTTCCTCGCCGCTGTGGTTGAAGAAACGTCCGCTCGTCTTCGGGGTGAGGCCGGCGATCACCTTGCGGATGCCGGAAGCGCTGTCGCTCACCGTCAACGTGGCATTGGCGCCGCCCATATCCGTTTTCACCCATCCCGGAGAGATGACCGCGACGATGATGTCCTGGGCGCGGAGATGGTTGGCCGCCGTTACCATGGCCATGTTGAGGCCCGCCTTCGAAGTGCGATAGACATAAGCCGTGCCGGCGCTGTTGTTGCCGATCGAGCCCATGCCGCTGGTGATCGACGCGATCTTCTTCTGCTGCGAGCGGGCGACGTGATCGGCGAAGGCCTCGGCGATATGCAACGGCCCGATCACGTTGACATGCAGGGTCTTCAGCCAGGTTTGCGTGTCGGTCTGACCAAAGGCTTCGTAGCCGGGCAGTATTCCGGCATTGTTGAGCAGCACGTCGATGGCGGTTCCAGCCAGGGCCTTCGCCAGGGACTTGATCTGCCCTTCATCGGCGACGTCCATCGCCTCGACGCGGATATCGCCTTTGATTCCCCTCAGCTCCTTCGCCGATCCGGGTTCCCGGCAAGTGGCGATCACCGACCATTTGTCGGCGACGTATTGGCGTGCGAGCTCGAGACCGATCCCGCGATTTGCACCGGTGATGAGCACCGTGGGCATGAGAATCTCCGCAACTATCCGAGGATGAGAGTGGCCAGACCGAGAAACGAAAAGAACCCGATGCAATCCGTCGTGGTGGTGAGGAAAGGTCCGGCGCCGGTCGCGGGGTCAAAGCCGAGCCGGTCCATGATCAGCGGGATCATGGTGCCGGCGAATCCGGCCCAGACCATGTTGAAGATCATGGCGCCGGCCAGGACCAGGCCGAGCTGGAAATAGCCGAACCAGATGGCGCCGATCGTACCCAGGATGACCGCGAAAACGCAGGCATTGATCAACCCCACCAGCAATTCCTTGCCGATGATGCGAAGAACATTGCTGGACGGCGTGATGTCCTTGGTCGCCAAGGCGCGCACCGTGACGGTGATGACCTGGACTCCCGCATTACCGCCCATGGCGGCGGTGATCGGCATCAGGACGGCCAGCGACGGGAAATGCCCGATGGTGCCTTCGAAACGCGAGATCACCACCGAGGCGATCAGCGTGTTGATCAAGGTTACCACCAGCCAGCGCACACGGCGGAAGGCGGTGATATGCGCCGGATCGTGGAAATCCGTATCGCCGACGCCGACGATGTTGAGCAGATCCTCTTCCGCCTCTTCGTCGATGACCCGCACCACGTCATCGACCGTGATGACGCCGATGAGCCGCCCCGGCTCGTCGACCACCGGCGCCGAAACCAGCCCGTATTGACGGAACAGATAGGCCACCGCCTCCTGATCCATATCGGCGGGAATGAGGCGCAGTTCGGTCTTCATGAGATCGCCGATCCGGGTCTCGCGCGACGCCCGCATCGCCCGGCTCAGCGGAACCGCGCCGATGGGTTTGTGGGCGGTATCGACCACATAAAGATCGTAGAAATCGTCGGGCAGCTCGGCGGCCTTGCGGAGATGATCGATGATCTCTCCCACCGTCCAGTGTTCCGGGATCGCCACCAGCTCGCGCTGCATCAGGCGGCCGGCGCTGTCCTCGGGGAAGGTGAGGCCCTGTTCGAGGACGAAGCGATCTTCCTGCGGAATGCTGCCGAGCACCTGCTGCTGGCGCTCGTCGTCGAGATTCTCGAGGATCTCCACCGCGTCGTCGCTGTCGAGCTCGGTGACGACTTCCGCGAGTTCCTCCGGCCGCATCTGATCCACGACTTCGTCGCGAAGCGCGTCTTCGAGATGCGAGATCGTCTCCGGCTCCAGCACATGCCGGGTGATCTCGAGGAACAGGCGGCGCTCCTCGGGTTCGAGATGCTCGATGAGATCGGCGACGTCGGCCGGATGCAGCGGCTCGATCAGCGCCTCGACCTGCGGGATATCCGCCTCGGCGAGCGCCGCCTTCACATTCTGCAGCAGCTCCTGCGACGGACCGTAAAGTTCTTCCTCATCGACGGTCTCGACGCCCGCGCTGCGCTCATTCTCCTTGGTGAGGGGTTCAGCCCCGCTCACTCACCCGCTCCGGCCCGGGTGACGTCGTCGAGGCGCTGCGCATGCGCCTGGCGGTCCTGCGCTTCGACCACCGCGATCGCGGTCATGTTGACTATGCCGCGCACCGTCAATGACGGCGACAGGATATGCGCCGGCTGGGCCGCGCCAAGCAGGATCGGCCCGATCGAGGTCCCCTGCCCCAGATGGCGCAGCAGATTGAGCGCGATATTGGCCGCGTCCAGGTTCGGCATGACCAGAAGATTGGCCTTGCCGGAGAGCCGGGAACTCGGAAACAGCCGTGCGCGGATGGCTTCATTGACCGCGCTATCCGCCCGCATCTCGCCCTCGACCTCCAGTTCCGGATCGCGCTGCAGTACCAGGCCAAGCGCGCGCCGCATCTTGCGGGCGGAATCCGAATTATCGGTGCCGAAATTGGAATGCGAGATCAGGGCGGCCTTGGGCACGATGCCGAAACGGCGAATGACCGCGGCGGAGAGTATCGTCGTCTCCGCGATCTCGTCTTCGGTCGGGTTGGGATTGGCTTCGGTATCGGCGATGAAGAACGTACCGGTCGGCAGGATGATCGCGGTCATGGTCGCGAAGGCACGGGTGCCATGGGCACGGCCGAGGACCATGCTCACATGCTCCAGATGCTTGTGGAAACGACCGATCGTGCCGCAGAGCATGGCATCGGCCTCGCCGCGCCGCACCATCAGCGCCGCGATCACCGTCGGCCGCGTGCGAACGATGTCGCGGGCCGCATCCGGCGAAATGCCGCGCCGCTCAGTGAGGCTGTGATAGAGCGTCCAGTATTCCTTGTAGCGCGGATCGTTTTCCGGATCGACGAGATCGAAATCGCGGCCGGGCTCCAGGCGCAGGCCGAGGCGTTCGATCCGCTTGCGGATCACCTCCTTGCGACCGATGAGGATGGGCCGCGCGAGGCCTTCATCGACCACGGTCTGCACCGCGCTCAGGACCCGCTCTTCCTCGCCCTCGGCATAGACCACGCGGCGCGGCTCGCGGCGCGCCTGGTCGAAGATCGGCTTCATCACCAGGCCGGAGCGGAAGACGAATTGGTGCAGGCGCTCGCGATAGGCCGACCAGTCGGTGATGGGCCGCGTGGCGACGCCGCTCTCCATCGCCGCCTTGGCGACGCCGGGTGCGATCTCCATGATGAGCCGCGGATCGAAAGGGCGCGGGATCAGATAGTCGGCGCCGAATTGCAGGCTCTCGCCGCCATAGGCATTGGCGGCGACATCGGAGACCTCGGCGCGCGCCAAGCGGGCGATCGCTTTCACGCAGGCGATCTTCATCGCCTCGTTAATGGCGGTCGCACCCACATCCAAGGCACCCCGGAAGAGATAAGGGAAGCAGAGCACATTGTTGACCTGGTTCGGATAATCCGAACGCCCGGTCGCAATCACGGCATCGGGCCGAACCGCCTTCACTTCTTCCGGCATGATCTCGGGCGTCGGATTGGCCAGCGCGAAGACGATCGGCCGCGCCGCCATGCTGGCCACCATCTCCGGCTTCAGGACGCCCGGCGCCGAAAGGCCGAGGAAGATGTCGGCACCCTTCACCGCATCGGCGAGATTGCGCGCATTGGTCTTCCGCGCATAGCGGGACTTGCGCGGATCCATCAGCTCCTTGCGGCCTTCATAGACGACGCCGGCGATGTCGCTGACCAGGATGTTCTCGATCGGCAAACCGAGCGCCACCAGGAGATCGAGGCAGGCGAGCGCCGCGGCGCCGGCGCCGGATGTCACCAGCTTCACCTGATCGAGCGGCTTGCCGACGACCTCGAGCCCGTTCATCAGCGCGGCGGCGACGATGATCGCGGTGCCGTGCTGATCGTCGTGCATCACCGGAATCTTCATGCGCTCGCGCAGCTTGCGCTCGATCTCGAAACACTCCGGCGCCTTGATGTCCTCGAGATTGATTCCGCCGAAGGTGGGTTCGAGGCTGGCGACGATATCGACGAATTTTTCAGGATCGGTCTCGTTGATCTCGATGTCGAAGACGTCGATATCGGCAAACTTCTTGAAGAGGACCGCCTTGCCTTCCATCACCGGCTTGGCGGCCAGCGGGCCGATGGCGCCCAGCCCCAGCACGGCGGTGCCGTTGGTCACCACCGCCACCAGATTGGCGCGGCTGGTCATCTCGGCAACCGCGGCGGGATCGGCCACGATCGCCTCGCAGGCGGCGGCGACGCCCGGCGAATAAGCCAGCGCCAGGTCCCTTTGGGTGGCGAGAGGTTTGGTGGCGACGACCGCCAACTTTCCCGGGCGCGGAAACCGGTGATACTCCAATGCGCCCGCTTTCAAACTGTCGTCCACCATTCCTGCCCTCGACCCATATTGCTGTGAAAATTGGATTTTTCGGATAGATTCGGGCCGGGATTATAGCGAACGCGACCGTCCGCGCTACTGCGGCGGACGGTCGGCTGAGTTCCGTTTTCAGGAGATTGGTGCGGTCGAGAAGACTCGAACTTCCACGGGTTGCCCCACAGCGACCTCAACGCTGCGCGTCTACCAGTTCCGCCACGACCGCAGCGGGATGGCGCCGGGTGAAAGACTACCCCTTGCCAGATCCAGGCCGGGGGAATAGCAAATCGCCCGTGGTCAATCAAGCGAGAAAGCTTCCGGATGGCCGAAGCCGGCATATTGAAGAGGTCTCTACCGCATGCCCTGGAATGGCGGGTTTCCGACACTTTGATCGGCTATCCGACAGCCACTGCCGAAATGGAAGCGCAAGTGGCGGCGATCCACGCGGGAACTGCGCCGGAAATGGTGTGGCTGCTGGAGCATCCG
>DASYDA010000332.1:0-13904 GCA_036499865.1 Dongiaceae bacterium
GGCATCGGCGGCGGCGATTCCGTTTGCCAGTCGGCGTCGATGCCGGTCCAGGCGCCGCCTTCGCGCGGGGCCGACCACAGCACTTCGAACAGCTTGGCGATCTGCAGCAATCTCTCGTCGGATGTCACGTCGGTGAGATGGACATTGTAGAGACGGATGGCGCCGCCCGGCGCCGCGATCACCGTCTCCAGGAAACCCGCCACCATGTTGAAGACCGTGCCGGTCGCGAATTTCGGCAGGATGTGGAGGCGTGACGAAAGGATCGGCCAGCGGCTCAGCGTCATCACGCCGAACTGCCGGCGCCGGTTGGTGATTGTTCCATCCGCGGCGGCGCTGCCGGCATCGACGTCGAAATAAGGGCCGTAGACCCAATGATGCTTCGGCAGCAGCTTGCCGAGCTCGGCGGGTTGATCCCGTTCGCCGGAGCGGCGCCAATGCCGCTCGATTTCCTGCAGCGCGATCACATCGGCGTCGCGGACCGCATCCGCGATCCGGCCGAGATCGCAGCGGTCATCCTTACCCCTGGAGAATTGCGTGTTGTAACCGACCAGCCGCATGGGCTTGCACTCCCGTAAATAACTGAACGTTCATTCATTTTGTCACTTGACTCCCCAAGCTGTCGACAGCAATCATCAGCGGGCCGATCGGAAAAACACGATGGCACAGGGAGTTAACGGCAGCATCGCGGCTTATCAGGCTTCGCCTCGATCGCCGTCAAGCCGCTGCTAGGATACAAAGCCAAGGCGACGGGCCGCTGGGATTCAGACAGGCAAGGATTCAGATAGGGGATGTCACGATGAGCAAGCAATCCGGTTTCAAATCTGCGGCCCTTCTGGGTGCGGCGGCTTTTCTCGGCCTCGTTCTCGCTGGCCCGGCCTTTGCCGATGGCACCACCATCGTGGAGGGGATCGGCGATCAATGGCAGAGCCTCGACCCGCAATACAGCTCCGCCTCCAAGGATGCGCAGATCCTGAGCGATCTTTATGAAGGCCTGGTCGGCCTCGATGCCGCCGGCAAGCCGGTGCCCGGCGCCGCGGAAAGCTGGGATATCTCGCCGGATGGCCTCACCTATACTTTCCACCTGCGCGCCGGGCTGAAATGGTCCAACGGCGATCCGCTGGTGGCGCAGGATTTCGTCAACGGCGTCGAGCGGCAGCTCAATGCCGATACCGCCTCCTACAAGGCCTATTATCTCTTCACCCAGCTACCGATCACCGGCGCAGGCGATTACAACGGCAAGAAGACCACGGATTTTTCCACGGTCGGCATTAAGGCGCCGGATGAGCGCACGGTCGTGATGCACCTCGACCGGCCGAATCCCTACGCGTTGCAGCTCCTGAATTACTATTACATCTCGCCGCTGCACATGCCGAGCTGGAAGGCTTATGCCGCGGATTTCGTCTCGGCCGAGCATTTCGTCGGCAACGGGGCCTATATGCTGAAAGAGCTGGCGCCCAATTCGCATGCATTGCTGGTGAAGAATCCAAATTATTGGGACGCCGCGAACGTAAAGATCGATTCGATCAGCTATGCGGTCACCGAGGATGTGAACACGGAGTTCAAGCAGTTCCAGGCGGGGCAGATGGATATCACCTGGGATATCCCGACCGACCGCATGGATGAGATCAAGAAGCAATACGGTTCGCAGCTCCATATCGCGCCTTATGCGGGCACGGATTACATCAGCTTCAACACCCAGAAGGCGCCGCTGACCGATATCCGCATCCGCGAGGCGCTGGCTCTGGCGATCGATCGCGACATCGTGGTCAATAAGGTGGCGAGGAGCGGCGAGCGCATCATCTCCTCTTTCGTCCCGCCGCTCGATCCGAGCTATCCTTCGCTGAAGCCGAAGGGTTTCACCGACGATCAGAAGGCGAAAGACGCGCTGGCGAAGAAGCTGATGGTGGAGGCCGGCTACGGTCCCGGCAAGCCGCTCACGATCAACTATTACTGCACTTCGGACGATCTCCATAAGAAGGAGAGCGAGGCGATCAGCATCATGTGGCAGTCCAAGCTCGGCGTCGTCAGCCGCATCAAGCTGGAAGACAGCGACACGCTCTACGCCGATTTCTCCAAACTGGAATGGGATGCCTATTGCGACGGTCTGGTCGGCGACTATGCCGGTGCCGAACCCTTCCTGGTCTATCGCACCGAAGCGGCGGGTGCCGGCTATCCCTGGAAGAACGACGCCTTCGAGGCGGCGATGGCCAAGGCGACCGAGGAGAGTGATCTTACGAAGCGCAAGGAAATCCTCGCCCAGGCCGAACAGGCGCTGCTCGACGACTATCCGCTGGCGCCGCTGCTCCAGGAATCAAAGCGGAATCTGATCGCCACGCGGGTGACCGGCTGGGTCGACAACCCGATCGGCTATCACCTCACCAAATTCCTGGCCGTCAAATAGCGCCCGGCCTTGGATTGACCGACAATCGGGCTTAAGAAGCCGCCATTCGGGAATCCCGCGTGGCGGCTTCGCGCTGGGTGGGTTCACGCCCAATGGATTCGCACCCGGCGGATCCACGTAGCGCGGCCTCCAGATTCGGCGCTCGCATGGCAAGATTGACCCGGAGCGCCAGGAGTTCCGGCGCGTAAGGCGGCGGCAGGACATCGAAGGCGCCGTGCTTGATCAAAGCCGCGGCGACGTCGCTGCTGAACGGGGTGGGTGCCAGGACGATGGAGATCGTCTTTCCGATCGTCGGACTCTCGATGCGATCGAGCCATTCCAGTGTTTTAGGCAATCCGAGATCCGGGCCGAACAGGACCAGCCTTGTGCCGCTCGAAGGGCAGAGCATGCTCTTGCCCGTATCGCCGCTCCACCGGCTGACCGTGCCGAAGCCAAGACCGCTCAGCGTGGTGGCCAGGCGTTCGCGGATTTCGCCGCCATTGGCGACGACCAGGGCGGTCGCTTTCCGGTTCGCGACAAAACCGGCAACCGCCGCGGCCAGGCGTGCGCCGAGAATCCCAGCGGTGCCGACGACATAGTCCGCAGCCCCGCAATCCAGCAGCCACGCGCGCTTTATGCCATCCAAATCCGGTACGGCGCCGATCCAGGGCAGGGACGCCGCACACAGCCGGCCGATTGCGGCGGCTAGCGCGGAATTCCGAGTGGTGCAATCGACCACGGCGAGGTCGAAGCTGTTCGCGAGATAAGGCGGAATGTCATCGGGCAGATAGGTCTCGATCCGCGCATAAGCCCAATGGCGGAGGCTCTCGCCGGTCGTTGCGGCAAATCCCGCCGCGCCCATCACCAGCAAACGCAGAGGTTGCGGTTCGGCGGGTCGCCGCTCCTGAAGCAAGTCGCGCCTGAGATTCGGCGCAGGAAGCAGATCAAAGCCCAAAGTAGAATCTCCCAGACAGTAACTATAATCTGCGCGCCGAATTCTTGTGAAAGCGTAAATAGGCGTATCGATTTGGGGCGGCCTTACTCCTATCGTTTCAAAGGCTTGGCGTATTCGACCCAAATCCGGACCGGGCATCTCATCCATGCGTGATCCAGGCCGGAGCGACGGCTTCGAGTCGACCATCGAGTCGCTGCACATGCGAACGAGTCCTGCACGACGGAGCGTTGCGCGACCGAAAATTCTACCGGTAGATTGCGGGCAAGCCGGGTCCTGAACCGGTATCAAGCGAACGGGGCGGCCATGGCAAAAGGCGATCTCATCCTATCCATCGACCAGGGGACGACCAGCACCCGGGCCATCGCTTTTACGCCCTCCGGGGAAGCGGTGGCGACGGCGCAGCGCGCTTTGCCGCAGATCTTCCCGGCGGATGGCTGGGTGGAGCATGATCCGGAGGAGATCTGGGCGGCGGTGGTCGATGTGTGCTCCAAGGTCCTGGCGCAGGTCGGCAAGGAACGCGCCGGGGCGATTGGCATCACCAACCAACGGGAAACGGCGATCATCTGGGACCGTAAGACCGGCAAGCCGATCCACAACGCCATCGTCTGGCAGGATCGCCGTGGCGCGCCGCTCTGCCGCAAGCTGATCGACGCCGGACACGAGCCTGAAATCCAGCGCAAGACCGGTTTGCTGGTGGATTCCTATTTTTCCGCCACCAAGATCGCCTGGCTGCTGGAGAACGTGGCGGGTGCCAGAGCCAGCGCGGAAAAGGGCGAACTTGCCTTTGGAACGGTCGATAGCTTCCTGCTCTGGCGCCTGACCGGCGGGAAGGTGCATGCGACGGACATCACCAATGCCTGCCGCACCATGCTGTTCGATATCCACCGCCGCCAATGGGACCAGGACCTGTTGAAACTGCTCAATGTGCCGGAATCCCTGTTGCCGGAGGTGAAGCCGAACGCAGCCTCATTCGGCACCAGCGAGGTTTCCAGCATCGGCGTTGCGCTCCCCGTGGCCGGCATGGCCGGGGATCAGCAAGCGGCCGTGATCGGGCAGGCCTGCCTCAAGCCCGGCATGATCAAGAGCACCTACGGCACCGGCTGCTTCGCCTTGTTGAACACCGGGTCGGAAGCGAAGCCATCGCAGAACCGGTTGCTCACCACCATCGCCTACCAGCTCGGCGATCGTTTCGCCTATGCGGTCGAGGGGAGCATCTTCGTCGCCGGCGCCGCCGTGCAGTGGCTGCGCGACGGGCTGAAGCTCATTCATGAGGCCGGCGAGACCGACCGGCTGGCGGAGGCGGCTTCCAATGCCAGCAATGTCTATCTGGTGCCGGCCTTCACCGGCCTGGGGGCGCCCTATTGGGATCCCGAGGCCCGCGGCGCCATTTTCGGTTTGACCCGAGATACCGGGATCGCCGAAGTGGTGAGATCGGCCCTGGAGGCGGTCTGTTATCAGACCCAGGACCTGATGGCGGCGATGAGCGCCGATGGCGGCACCCGACCGACTGCGCTCCGGGTCGATGGCGGCATGGCGCGGAACGATTGGGTGCTGCAGTTCCTCGCGGATATTCTGCAGCTTCCCGTCGAACGGCCGAAGATCACGGAGACGACGGCACTCGGCGCGGCGTTTTGCGCCGGTCTCGGTTCCGGCATTATTTCGGATGTCGCCACGATCGAGAAAAGCTGGGCGGGAGATCGGCGCTTCGAACCCCGGATGTCGGCCGCCGAGCGCGATCGGCGCTATGCGGGATGGCGGGACGCGGTTCGCCGCATCAGCAACGGAACTTCAGCGAGCAGAACATGACACCAACACAAATGTCGGCAGAGGCATCGTTTTCCCGCGACCTGCTCGGCGAGGAATTTTCCGGACGCCGGATTTTCATCACCGGCAGCAGCCGCGGCATTGGCGCTGCAGTCGCCCTGGCTTTCGCGCAACTGGGTGCGCGGGTGGCGCTGCACGGCACCAGTAAGAGCGCCGCGCTGGATGAGACGGCGGCGGCAATCGGGAAAATCGGCCCGGCGCCTGCGGTTGCAATCGCGGATTATCGCGACGCCGAAGCCGTGCAGCGTTCCGTTCAGGAGGCGGCGGTGGCCCTGGGCGGAATCGATATCCTGATCAACAATGCCGGCACCATGCTGGGGCGCGTGAAGGTCGCGGATGTCGCAACGGAATCGCTGGATGCCGTTCTCGATCTCAACGCCCGTTCCGCAGTCATTGCCTGCCGGGCGGCGCTGCCCTGGCTCGAAAAGGCCCAGCATGGGGCGATCATCAACACGACCTCGATCGCGGCGCGCAATGGCGGTGCCGGCGGGGCCGGAATCTATGCCGCTGCCAAGGGTTTCGTTTCGACCTTCACCCGGGCCCTTGCCACCGAAATCGTGGAAACCGGGATCCGGGTGAACGCGGTGGCGCCCGGCGTGATCATGACCGATTTCCACCGGCGCTATTCGACGCCGGAACGCCTCGAGATGATGACTAGGGCCATTCCCATGAAGCGCCTGGGGGCGGCGGAAGATTGCGTCGGCGCCTATCTTTTCCTGGCATCGCATCGATTGGCCGGCTTCATCACCGGCCAGGTGATCGAGGTCAATGGCGGGCAGTTGATGCCCTGACGGCGAGATCGCTCAGCTTTCTTCGACGGTCAGCAGCCGGCGGATCTCGTCGGTCTTCAACCCCAGCGCCATGGGTCGGCGGATATCCGGCAAGGCCACGACGTCGTAGAGTTCGTGGACGATGCCCTCGATCTTCAGCCAGTGGACCGCGGCGCCGGATTTGAGGTCGATGACCATGAGGGCGCAAAGCGGGCTGGCGCCGCGCTTCGCCAAGGCGTCATCCAGCGGCAAGCCGGTGAATGTCTTGCTTTCACGCGGTTGAGAAAGCCCGACGATGGCGAATGGCCCATGGAAAGAAAGGCCGCGCAGATAACCTGGACAGAAGGCGATCGCTTCGAATTTCCCGGAATCGGCGTCGACGAAGCCGAACTCACCGGTTCCTGAATTCAACAGCCAGAGCCGGCCATCGTAAATGCGCGGCGAGTGCGGCATCGAAAGGCCGGTCGCGACGATCGCATTTTCCGCGACATCGATGACAATTCCGCCGCCGACCCGCTTTTCGCGCCAGCCATCCGCAACATCGACCTCGCCCACGGCGGTGACGAAGCGGGGTCTGCCGTCCTCCATAGCGAGGCCGTTCAAATGGCAGCGATCTTCGGGCAGAAGCTGGCTGATGAAAGGCGGTTTCCAGATCGGCCGGAAGCTCTTGGCGTCGGAAGGCTGCGCCAAACAGGAGAACAGGGTGTTGACGAAGATCGGTTTGCCATCGGAAGCGACGGTCACGTCATGCGCATCGACATCGCCGGTCGTGAAGGCGAGCTGCGGCACATAAAGGCGGTCATAGCCCTGGTGATTTTCCCCCTGAGAAAGTGCGTTTTCGAAGCGCCAGAGCTGAAATAGGGAGGTCATCCAGAGTGTCTGGCCGTCGCACCATACGCCCATCGAGCGGTTGAAGGTGCGCTCGAATATCGAGAGCCGGCCATTGGGTTGCAGACCGATGAAGAACAGCTTGCCGGCCTGATAGGTCGAGAAGCAGAGCGAGAGTTTTTGTTCAGCCAGCCATTCCGGGAACTGCCGGGACGGCATGAATTCCAACTGGGCCGGTGCCGCGGCGGCGGTCATTCTCGGTTCTTCCTCTTGCTGGCCATGCGCGCAAAGTTGCCCCTCGTATAGGACCACTACCTCCGGCTGTCGAGAGGCTGCACCTGTTCGGGTCAGCAGAGCTTGTCTTCGATGGCTCGGTCCAGCGCGACGGCCGCACCGCGCAAAGCCGTATCGCCGGCCAGGATCACATAGATCGGGATCGGCCGCACGAAGGCGGATAGCCGCCCCTTGGATTCGAAGGCCGCGCGGAACAAGGGCTTGGCCAGCGCATCCTGGATCTTCGGGGGAATGCCGCCGCCGAGATAGACCCCGCCTCGGGCGCCGAGCATGAGGGCGGTATCGCCGGCGACACGGCCGAGGGCAGTTACGAAGAATTCGAGTGCCGCGGCCGCGAGCGGATCCTCGCCGGAGAGCCCGCGCTGCGTGATCACCTGTGCGTCGGATGTGGCAATCGCCTTGCCGCTCCGGCTCGCCAGGGCACCATAGATGCTGACCAGGCCCGGACCGGAAAGCACCCGCTCGTTGGAGAAATGCTCGAGCTCACCGCGCATGTGCTCGACGATCGCGAACTCTTCCGTGGTCTCCGCTGCGAAGGATGTGTGGCCGCCTTCGCCGGGAATCGGCAGCCATCGGCCCGCAGACCAGACCAATCCACCGACGCCGAGGCCGGTGCCAGGCCCAACCACCGCTTTAGCGGCGCGCACGACCGGCTCCGTGCCGCCGATCTGACGCAGGTCGCTGCGCTGCAGCAGCGGCACGGAAAGCGCAAGCGCTTCGAAATCGTTGACCAGGAGAACCGATTCAGCGCCGGTCGCCTGACGCAATTCGTCATGCGTCACCGGCCAATTGAGATTGGTGATGAGGGCGCGATCCCCGGTTACCGGTCCCGCGACAGCCACCACCGTCCCCACCGGTCGCACGCCGATTTTCTTCAGGTAAGTCGAAGCTGCGTCGTGCAGACAATTGAAATCGGCGCAGGAGAGATTTTCGATCGCTTCGACCTTCGGACCGTGCTCCTTCGAGGCCGGAAAGTGCGCAATGGCGAATCGCGCATTTGTTCCGCCGATATCGGCAACGAGAACCGGCCCGTTCAACATGGCCAGCCCAATTTATTGATCGCACATGGAAATTGCTTCGTCGTCATCAGTCCTGCCGGTTCTCGGATCCAAGAGCTTTCGTGGCCGCGTAATTTGGCTGCTTCCGGATGGGTTTCAAAGCAGAATATCTTCACGAGCATAGGGTTCCGCTGAACGAATTCGCCGCATAAGAGGATCGATCGATGGCCGAATATCGCCTGCATTGCTTCAAGGAATCGGGCAATTCCTACAAAGCGGCTCTGACGCTGCAGCTTTCCGGCTGCGACTGGGAGCCGGTCTGGGTCGACTATTTCAACAATGCCACCCGCAGCGATGCCTTCCGCTCGGAGGTCAATGAGACCGGTGAAGTGCCGGTGCTGGAGCATCGCGGCAAAAGGTTGATGCAGAGTGGCGTCATCCTCACCTATATCGCCGAACGCACGGGGAAGTTCGGCGGGCGCAACGAGGATGAGAAGCGCGACATCCTCCGCTGGATCCTTTTCGACAACCACAAATTCACCAGCTACTTCGCCACCTTGCGCTTTCTGTTCGGTCTTCAGAAGAGCGGAGAGACGCCGGTGACCGAATTCCTGCGCAGCCGCACCCTGGGCGCCTGGCAGATCGTCGAGAAGCATCTCGCACGGTACCCGTTCATGGTCGGTGGGGAGCCGACCGTCGCCGACTTTTCCCTGGCCGGCTATGTCTACTACTCGGAAGAGACCGGCATCGACCGGCAAGCCTTTCCCAGCATCAACGCCTGGGCCGAGCGCGTCAAAGCGTTGCCTGGATGGAAGCATCCGCGTGATATGATGCCGGGAATGTTCGGTTGATCCGCCGGGAAGATTTCTGAAATCCATTTGACTTAATATCGGAGCAAGCGCAGAGTCCCGGCAACTAATAAAAAGCGCAGGGCAGGGATGGCGCTTAAAGGGACGAACCAGGAATACGGCCGTCCATACAACCGACGAATCGTCCTGGAGACGGTCAGGTTGCAGGGCCCGATTGCGCGCGGTGAAATCGCAAAGCGCGTGGGTCTCACCGTGCAAACCGTCTCGACGATCATTCGCGAGCTGGAGGAACAAGGCTTCCTCCTGGGTGCTCGGGAGATGCGCAAGACCCGCGGCTACCCGCCGACCACGCTCACGATCAATCCCGATGGCGGTCATGCGATCGGCGTGCATGTGACGCCCCGAGGCGTGGATGCGGCGCTGATCAATCTTTCCGGCGAGATCGTTTTGCGCCGTAGCCGCAAACTGCCGCGGGTTTCACCAAAGACGGCCTTCACGGTGATCGGCGATCTCGTTGAGGCGATCGGCGCGCAGATGCCGCGCGGGAAAAAACATGGCCGCATGCTGGGTGTCGGCCTCGCCATGCCGGGTCCCTTCGACGTCGAATCCATGAGCTTCGTCGGACCCACGACCCTGGAGGGGTGGGACGGCATCCCGATCCGCGAAAGATTGGCGGAAACCACCGGGTTGCCGGCCTTCATCGAGATGGATCATGCCGCAGCGGCCCTGGGCGAGCGCCTTTATGGCGCCGGCCGCGGCTTGCGGGATTTCTACTATCTCTATTTCGGCGTCGGCCTCGGCGGCTGCATGGTGCAGGAGGGCTCGATCTCGCGGGGCAGCCATGGCAATGCCGGCGAAATCGGCCATCTTCCCTTAGTCCCCAATGGCGAGCCCTGTCCCTGCGGAAATCGCGGCTGCCTGGAACGCTATCTTTCCTGCGAGGCGATGGAGCGCCGCTCGCAGGACATCGGGCTTGATGGTTGGATGGCCGAAGCGGCGCCGCTGTTGCGCAGCGCCATTGTCACCATCGAGAACCTGTTCGATCCGCAGACCATCATGGTCGGCGGCATTGCTCCCCAAGACGTGCTCGACCGGCTGCTCGCCACCGCGGAGCCACTGCCGCATTCGGTGGCCGAGCGTGCCGATCGCACCATTCCGCGGGTAATACGCTCGGCGCATGGCGAGGACGCCGTGTTGCGCGGGGCCGCCGCGCTCGCCGTGTCCGGCGTGCTCTCGCCGCGCTTCGGGGTGATGTTTGCGGGCGAGGACGAGCCGGAGCGCGATCCCATCATGTCCAATGGCAGCGAGGTGGCGGCATGAGCGAGCCGATCCTGCAGCTCGATAATATCGTCAAGAATTACGGCGCCATCGAGGCCCTGCGCGGCATCAGCTTCGATATCGCCCGCGGCGAGGTGCTGGCTTTGCTCGGCGATAACGGCGCCGGCAAATCCACGCTGGTGAAGATCATCTCCGGCGGCCTGCAAGCCACGTCGGGACGGATCATTTTCGACGGCGCGGAGCGGAACTTCGCCTCGCCGGCGGAAGCGAAAGCGGCCGGCATCGAGACCGTCTATCAGGACCTCTCGCTCTGCACCAATGTCGATGTGGTGGCGAATTTCTTCATGGGCCGCGAGATCGTGAAGAAGTTTCTCGGCATCCCGATCCTGCAGGAACGCCAGATGCAGGCGGCCGTCGAAGCCGCGATGGCGAATGCCGGCACGAAGATTCCTTCGTTGCGCACCAATGTCGAGCATCTTTCCGGCGGCCAGCGCCAGGCGATCGAGCTCAATCGCTTCGTCCATTGGGGCGGCAAGCTGGTGTTGCTGGACGAGCCTTTCGCGGCGCTCGGCGTGGAGCAGACCCGGCGCGGCCTCGACATGATCAAGCGGATCGCGGCGCAGGGGATCGGCGTCGTGATCATCACCCATATCATGGCCCAGGCCTTCCAGGTGGCGGATCGCATCGTGGTCATCCGTCAAGGCAGGGTCGCGGGCAATGTCCAACGGACGAAGACAAGTCCGGATGAAGTCGTTCGTATGATCACCGGAGAGGGCTTCGATCCGCTCGCTTCGGCGACAGGAACCAAAGGGTCATAACAGGAGAGGGAGACGTGGAATGAGACGCTTATTGTCCGTCCTGATGGGTGCGATGGTGATCGCCATGCTGACGATCGCATCGCCCGCCATCGCCGAGACCAAAGGAAAAATCTACTACATGGTGCCGACGCTGCTGGACGAGTTCCAGACGGCTTCGGTGGATGCGCTGAAGAAGTTCATGGGCGATGTCGGTTACGAGCTGGTGGCGCTCAATGCCGACAACAAGACCGATCTGCAGCAGAGCCAGATGAACGACGTCATCAACCTGAAGCCCAAGGCGATCATTCTGGCCGCCGTGGATTTCAACGCGCTGGCGCCCTACATCGATAAGGCCCGGGCGGCAGGAATTCCGGTCATGATCTTCGACCGGCAGATCACCACCACCAAATCCGACCTCACTTCGGTGGCGGGGACGGTGGAGATCGGGCATATCGCGGCCGATCAGATCCAGGCCCTGCTCAAGAAGAAGAACGGCGCCGTCAAGGGCAAGGTTCTGCAGGTGCTGGGCGATCCGGGTGATCCCTACACGCTGGATATCCAGAAAGGCTTCGAAGAGAAGATGAAGGCCTTCCCGGATGTGAAGATCATCTCGCAGCCGGCGATGCAGTGGGAAGCTTCCAATGCCGGCACCATCGTTGCCGACCAGATGGTGGCGAATCCGGATATCGATCTGATCTTCGTCCACGCGGCGCATCTCGCGGTGGCGGCGGTCGCCTCGCTGGAAGCCAAGGGCAAGAAGCCGGGCGATGTTATGCTGGTTTCATCCAACGGCGCGCCGGTCGGGCTCGACCTCATCCGCAAGGGATGGGAACAGGTCGAAGTCGAGCAGCCGCTCTTCGCGCAAGCGGCGGCCTTGGCGATGTTCGCCGACAAGGTGGCCAACAAGCAGGAAATCAAGGCAGGGCATTACAGCGTGCTCGGCCTCGATTCCGAGATGACCATCGAATCCTGGGGGCCGAACATCAAGATCCCCGGTGCGGCCATCAACAAGGACAATGTCGATGAGTCGAAGTTCTGGGGCAACATGAAGGCGCCCTCGGACCCGGTAAAGTCGGTCGAGTAGCGCTCTATCGAACGATCCTGGGAAGGCGGGCAACCGCTTTTCCGGGATGTTTCTCGAACCCGCCATCCGATATCTGGAGACTGTTCATGATCTCTCCCGGTCGCCGGGCCTTTGTCGAAATGCTGCTCGACAACCTTGTCTGGCTGCTGCTGATCGTCGTCCTCGCGGTGTTTTCGCTGACGATCCCGGACTATTTCCAGATCGGCATCTTCTCCAACATCATTGAAGACTCGACCTATGTCGGCGTCATGTCGATCGGCCTCGCCATCTGCATCATCGCCGGCAACATGGATCTCTCGGTTGAATCGGTCGCGGCCTTGACCGCGATGGTCACCGGCATCCTGTTCTGCTCCCACGGCATCGGCATTGGCTGGACGTTGACGCCGGAATGGCTGGTCTTGCCGGTTTCGCTGACTATTTCGCTGGCGGTGGGCGCCGTGATCGGCGCCACCAACGGGTGGCTGGTCGTCAAGCTGAAGATGAATGCCTTCATCGCAACCCTCGCTTCCTACATTTGGGTGCGCGGGCTGGTGGTGGCGATCTCCGGCGGGCGCTCGGCTCAGGATCTTGCACCCTCGATCCGCTTCATCGGGATCCAGGAGATCTTCTACATTCCGCTGGTCGCCTGGATCGCGATCGCCTGTTTCGCCGGCTTTTCCTTCATCATGGTGAAGACCCCCTTCGGCCGTCACGTCACCATGATCGGCGGCAATCCGGTCGCAACCTTCCGCGCGGGCATCAAGGTCGACCGGCTGGTGTTCATCACCTTCGTCATGGCCGGCGCCGTCGCGGGCCTCGCGGGCTGGTTGCTGGCGATCCGCACCTCGGGCGCTACCGCCAATCTCGGCGTCGGCATGCTGTTCCGCGCCTTCGCCGCGGTGGTGATCGGCGGCGTCAGCCTGAAGGGCGGCATCGGCCGCCTGCCGGGCGTCTATGCCGGCGTGCTGCTGCTCTCTTCGATCCAGACCGCCATCAATCTGATGGGTCTGCCCTCCAACTACACGCAGATGATCCTGGGCGCGCTCGTCCTGGCGGCGGTATTGCTCGATACCGTAAAACTCTCGATCCGGCAGAAACTGGCATGAGCGGGAGATTGCTATGAGCGGAAGATTAGAAGGGCGCACGGCGCTCGTCGTCGGCGCGGCGCGCGGCATCGGCGCCGGAATCGCCGAACGCTTCGTGGAAGAGGGCGCCAAGGTGATGATCGCCGATACGGAAGGCGAGGCCGGGAACGCAACGGCGCAGCGTCTCGGCGGGCGGTTCGTCACCATCGACATTTCGAAGAAATCCGACGCAGAACGCGCCGTGGCCGAAACCATCGCGGCCTTCAGCGGTTTGGATATCGTGGTGCAGAATGCCGGCATCTATCCCTGGTCGCTGATCGAGAATATCGAACCCGAGGAATGGGACGCGGTGCTTGGCGTCAATCTGCGCGGCACCTATCTGATCGCCCGCGCCGCGCTGCCGCATATGAAAACGAAGCGCTATGGCCGCATGATCTTCACCTCGTCGATTACCGGGCCGCGGGTGACCAGCCCCGGCCATGGCCATTACTCCGCGTCGAAAGCCGGTATCAACGGTTTCATCAAGGCGGCGGCGCTGGAATTCTCCGCCTATGGCATCACCGTCAACGGCGTGGAGCCCGGCAATATCCTGACCGAGGGCATGAAGCTGCATCGCAGCGCCGCCTTCATCCGCAACATGGAGGAAGCCGTGCCGCTCGGCCGGCTCGGCACCCCGCGCGACATCGCCAATGCGACGCTGTTCCTGGCTTCGGATGAGGCGGCTTACATCACCGGCACCACCATCGTCGTCGATGGCGGGCAGACGCTGCCGGAAGGCAAGGATTTCCGGCTGAATCCCGAGTGACGCGGAGGCATCCATGAG
>DASYDA010000333.1:0-2066 GCA_036499865.1 Dongiaceae bacterium
CCGGAAGCCGATTGCGCTGCGGGCAGCAGGATTTTGAAGAGATCCGCCGGCAGCTTCTTCTGGAGTTCGAGATTGAGCCGCTCCTCCGCCTGATTGGAGGACAATTGCAGGGCCATGATCCGGCCCCAAAGCAGCGAATCCTCAGGTTGCCAGGGTTCCGGGCGATAGCCGAGCAGCACGAATTCCGGCGGCAATGCGCCACTGCGCTGCGCGAGGAACGCATTGACCCCGGCGGTGTAGGCGGCGAGGGCGGATTTCAGCGCCGGGCTGCCGTCCTGAAACTGCCGCTCGGCTATGGCCTTGAAATTCAGCGTGCGCATCAGCCGGTCCACGGGAACGGTCTGCCGGCCGATCACCTCGGATAGCCGTCCGGCGCCAAGGCGGCGCATCATGTCCATCTGGAACAGCCGGTCCTGGGCATGGGCGAAACCCAGCGCGAAATAGGCATCGTTCAGGGTCTTCGCGCGGATGGTGGGAACGCCGCGATTGTCGCGCTCGATCGTGGTGGCGTTGGTGATCTCGGAAACCGCTATGGAACCGTCAAGCTGGGGCAGGGAGGTGCGCAGCCAGATCAATCCGCCGAGCCCTGCGACGATCAGCAAGATCACGATCGATACGGCGCCAAGCCCGATCCAGCGAAACCACCGGCGCATGACGCTCAGGGAAAATCAGCGAGGATGCGCGCGCGATCGGCATCGAGCTCCGGCGCCGCCGGCCGGCGATCGGCATCCGGATAAGCCGACATCTTGATGGGCATGCCGGCAACCATCAGCGGCGCCACGCTCGGATCCTCCACCGGGAGAACCATGTTGCGGGCGATCACCTGCGGGTCATGCACCGCATCCTCCACGTTGTTGATCGGCGCGCAAGGAATGCCGGCCGGGAGCAGCAGATCCAGCCAGTGCTGGGTCGGATGCTCGTGCAGCATGTCTTCCAATGTCGCCTTCAGCAGAAGGACATGTTCGCTCCGCGCGGCATTGGTCGCGAAATGTGGATCGGTGGCGAGATCCGGGCGTCCCAAGACGCGGGCAAGCTTGGCGAAGAGGTCGTCATTGCCGCAGGCGATGACCACATAGCTGTCGGCGGTCTCGTAGGGTTCGAAGGGCGCGATGGAGGGATGCCGCGCACCCAGCGGTTTCGGCGCCTTGCCCGAAGCGAAATAGCGGGGGATGGCGTTTTCCAGCATTGCGATCTGAGAATCCAGCATCGCCACATCCACCATCATGCCGCTGCCGTGCCGATTGCGATGGTGCAGCCCGGTCATGATGCCGAGCGCGGTGAACAGCCCGGCGCCGAGATCGCCGATCGAAGAGCCGGCGCGGGTCGGCGGGCTGCCCTCATGCCCGGTGAGGCTCATGATGCCGCCCATCGCCTGGGCGATCACGTCATAGGCGGCTCGCTGGGAATAGGGCCCGGTCTGGCCGAAGCCGGAAGTGGCGCCATAGATCAGCCGGGGATAGCGTTCATGGAGAGCATCCCAGCCGAGGCCCAGCCGTGCCATGGCGCCCGGCCGGAAGTTCTCGATCAGCACATCGGCGCCTTTCAGCAGCCGGTGCAGGATGGCGATATCGGCGGGCGATTTCAGGTCCAGTGCGATCGATTCCTTGCCACGGTTCTGCGCGATGAAATAACCGGACTTGCCGTTGATGAAAGGCCCGTAAGCGCGAGAATCGTCGCCGCCTTCGGGGTGTTCCACCTTGATCACCCGTGCACCGAGATCCGCGAGCAGCAGCGTGCAAAACGGCCCGGCCAGAACCCGGGTCAGATCGACGACCACGATGTCCGACAAGGGACCGGGTTGATTCCCTGATTGCGTCATAAGGTCTTCATGCGGCTAGGGTTGAAGTCCGATGGCTAAGTCCTTGATAGCTTAACTCGATGCAGTCGGCCAGCCGCTGGAACGTGGCCGCCGAAAGGTGACAGTCCTGGGCGACTGGGCTAAAAGGCCGGAATAGGGCGAGAATTCAACCGAGAGGCGCGGGATGTCCACCAAGGATTTTGAATCCGTCAAGGCGATGGTGACGGCATTGCAGCCGAGCTATCCGGTCTATTGCCTGCGGCCGGAG
>DASYDA010000334.1:0-2107 GCA_036499865.1 Dongiaceae bacterium
GTGGAGCGCAAGGTGAGGTCCGGGCAGGCCTTGCGCCAGGCCTGGATGCGCTCCAGCGTCTTCTCCTGATGCGCGGGGCGGCGCATCGCCTTCAGCACCTTGGGGCTGGCATGCTGGAAGGGGATGTCGAGATAGGGCAGCACTTTCCCTGTCGCCATCAGCTCCATCACCTCATCCACATGGGGATAGGGATAGACGTAATGCAGGCGCACCCAGGCATCGAGCTCGCCGAGTTCCTTGGCCAGCTCGATGAACTTCGCCTTCACCTCGCGGCCGCGCCACTTGCTCTCGGCATATTTGATATCGACACCGTAGGCGCTGGTATCCTGCGAGATCACCAGCAGCTCTTTCACGCCGGCCTTCACCAGGTTCTCGGCCTCGATCATCACGTCGCGCAACGGGCGGCTGACGAGATCGCCGCGCAAGCTCGGGATGATGCAGAAGGAGCAGCGGTTGTTGCAGCCCTCGGAGATCTTCAGATAGGCGTAATGCCGCGGCGTCAGGCGCAGGCCCTGGGGCGGCACCAGATCCACGTAGGGATCGTGCTTCGGCGGCACGGCTTCGTGCACCGCGGCGACCACGCTCTCATATTGCTGCGGCCCGGTGACGGCCAGCACGCCGGGATGTGCGGCACGGATCTCGTTGGGATTGCCGCCCATGCAGCCGGTGACGATGACTTTGCCGTTCTCCGCCAGGGCCTCGCCGATCGCGTCCAGGCTCTCCTGCCGCGCCGAGTTCAGGAATCCGCAGGTGTTGACGATGACCACATCGGCGCCGTCATAGGAATCCGAGATCTCGTAGCCTTCCGAGCGGAGCGTGGTGAGAATGCGCTCAGAATCCACCAGCGCCTTCGGGCAGCCGAGGCTGACGATGCCGACTTTGGGCGCGGCCTTGGCTTTGGAGCGGCCTTTCCCGCGGGCGGGTGCCGGTGCGATAGCGACATTTTCTTTCATGGTGCGACGGCTTAAGGCCAAACCGCGCCGAAGTCCAGCCATGCCGGAGCAAGGTGGCTATGCGCCCGATGCCGGGACAACGCGGCGGGGCTAGGCCGTTGAACGGATTGACGATCCGGCTTAACCACGTTGCCCAGGCGACTCCGACGCGACGGTTGTTGCCAAGCCGCCGCCGCAACTCCAGAATGAAAAGAAACATTCGGGGCTCGCATTCGGAGATCGCATGGCTCGTGACAGTCTAGGCTTCGCCTATCCGGCACGGGAGGTGCAACGCCTGCCCGCCGCCCCGGAACGTTTCGGCATAGGGGACACTTTCAACACCGCCGTCCAGGTGCTGTTTCGCAATGCGGTGCCGTTCGGCGTCATCACGGCGGTGGTCGGCATTCCCTATATCGTCATGGTGCTCGCGGGTGTGGTGCCGCCGCCGGTCATCTCCCCCGTCAGCTTCACCGATTTTAAAATGAACTTCGACTGGAAGGTTACGCCCGCCGGGTTCGTCCTGGGACTCATTTATCTCCTGGTCCAATGCGCCCTCACCTACGGCACATTCCTGAGCCTGCTGCGGAAGCCGGTAGCCCTCGGCCGATGCTTCGCCCGCGGCTTAGGTGCGGCGATCAAGGTAGTCCTTGCCAGCATCATTGTGCTGATCGTCATCGGAGCGGTTGTGTTCGTGGCGACAAACCTCGTTCTTCTCAAACCATTGCTCGGCTTGCTGATCGTGCCGGCGATTGTAATAAGCTTCGTCGTCCTCTACGTCCTATGGTGGGTGGTGATACCCGTCCTCGTGGTCGAAGGCGGCTTCATCGAATGCTTCCGTCGCAGCCGCGCTCTCACCAAGGGCAATCGGTGGGAAATTCTCGGCTTGTCTCTGATCATCTTAGTCACGGAGGCCGCCGTGTCGCAGGGCGTCGCCGTGCTCACCGTGGCGCTTGGCCCGGCTTTGCGCGATGTCCTCACCGTAGTAATAGTGCTGATCTTCGTCGCCTTCACCGCCGTGTTGAAGACCGTCGGCTATTACAAACTGCGCGCCGGGAAGGAAGGCATCAACGCCGAACAATTGGCCGCGGTGTTCGATTGAACGGCGCTTAACCAGCGGTTACCGTCGGCCCCGAAAGCGGGGGCTATGTCCGGGTCTTGGCTGGCGGAATTGCAGG
>DASYDA010000335.1:0-2570 GCA_036499865.1 Dongiaceae bacterium
CCCCGATCCCGCGCGGGCGATGAAGACCTATCCCTTCGAGCTCTCCGGCGGCTTGCGCCAGCGCGCGATGATCGCCATGGCGCTGGTCTGCCGCCCATCGCTGCTGATCGCCGACGAACCCACCACCGCGCTCGACGTCACCATCCAGGCGCAGATCCTGAAGCTGATGTCCGATTTGAAGGCCGAGCTCGGCATGGCGATGCTGATGATCACACACGATCTCGGCGTGGTCGCCAATATGGCCGATGAAGTCGTCGTCATGTATCACGGCGAGGTCAAGGAATCCGGCAATGCGGAAGATATTTTCCGTCATCCGAGCCATCCTTACCTGCAGGCGCTTCTGAAGGCGGTGCCGCGCTTCGGGATGGAGCCCGGCGAACGGCTGACGCCGATCCGCGAAATCAAATCCGATCCCACCGGCATGTTCGCCGACAAGGCGACGCTGCCCGAGAATTGCGACGACGCCGGCCCGCTGCTCGCCGTCCAGGGCCTTTCCAAGAGTTATAGGATCCGTAAGAGCGGCCTGTTCTCCTCAGGCGGCGGCAAGATACCGGCGGTCGCCGATGTCGGCTTCGAGTTGAAGCGCGGCGAGTGCCTCGGCCTGGTGGGCGAATCCGGCTGCGGCAAGACCACCCTTTCCAAGCTGATCATGCGCGCCATCGAGGCCGATTCCGGCACCATCCGCTTCAACGATCGCGGCAGCATGGTGAACGTGCGGGGCTTGCAGGGCCGGGCGCTCGGCGAATTCCGCAAGCGCATCCAGTTCGTCTTCCAGGACCCCTTCGCGAGCCTGAACCCGCGCATGACGGTATTCGACATCATCAGCGAGCCGCTGGCGATCCATAAAGTGGGCACGCCACGCGAGCGGATCGAGATGGTCAAGGAACTGATGGCGCTGGTCGGCTTGAACGTGAAGCATCTGAAGCGCTATCCGCACAGCTTCTCCGGCGGGCAAAGGCAACGGATCGGCATCGCCCGGGCCTTGGCCCTGAGGCCCGATCTCCTGATTTGCGACGAGCCGGTCTCCGCCCTCGACGTCTCGATCCAGGCGCAGATCCTCAATCTGCTGAAGGATCTGCAGCGGCGGCTTGGCCTCACCTACATCTTCATCTCCCACAATCTCGCGGTGGTCGATTACGTGGCCGACCGGATCATGGTGATGTGCGCGGGCCGCGTGGTGGAGCTGGCGCCGTCCGAAAGCCTGTTCCGCAATCCGGTGCATCCCTATACGAAGACGCTGCTGGCGGCGGTGCCGGATCCCTCGCTGACGCACCGGCTGGATTTCGCCAAGCTGATGGGCGGCAAGGCCTCGATCCCGGCCAATTGGCCGGCGCCCTTCACCATCGACACCGAGCATCATCCGGCCCTGGTCGATATCGGCGACGACCACTGGGTCCGCGCCGGCATCAGCATCCGGAGCGCGGCGTGATCCGTCGCACATTCCTGGCCTGTGCGGCGGCGCTCGCCATCAATGCCGCGATCGGCATCGGCGTGGCGGTTTCCGCCGCGGCGCCGGCGCAGGCCGATTACATCAGCCCGCCCTACTTTGCCAAGGATGAGCAGGACGGCAAGCTGCCGCCCGTCGCGCAACGGCTGCCCGAGCATCCCGCCGTCGCCGAAATGGATAAGCCCGGCCAGCAGGGCGGCGAGCTGCATGTCCTCTTGTCGAGCGCGCGGGATACCCGCTACATCTCGTCTTATTCCTATGCGCGGCTGATCTGCTACGACCGCAACTACAAGCTCGCCCCGGATATCCTGGAGAGCTATGAGGACAAGGACGACAAGGTCTTCACCTTTCATCTCCGCAAGGGCATGAAATGGTCCGACGGCGCGCCCTTCACCGCCGAGGATTTCCGTTTCTGGTGGGAAGACGTCGCCAACAATCACGAGCTTTCGCCGTCGGGTCCCGACAAGGCGCTGATCGTGAACGGCAAGCCGCCCAAGGTCGAGTTTCCCGATGACTACACCGTCCGCTATTCCTGGGACGCGCCCAATGCGGATTTCCTGCCGCAACTGGCCGGCGCCGCGCCGCTCTACATCTATACGCCCGCGCATTACCTGAAAAAATTCCACGCGAAATACGCCGATCCGGTGGAGCTCGCAGCCCTGGTCAAAAAGAAGGGCCAGCCGAGCTGGGGGGCGCTCTACAACAAGAGCGACAATATGGGTCGCAACGACGATCCGAAACTTCCCACCCTCGATCCCTGGGTTATGCGCATGAAGCCACCGGCGCAGCGTTATATCTTCACCCGCAATCCCTACTACTACCGGATCGACAAGGACGGCTATCAGCTTCCCTATCTCGACCAGATCGTGGCCGATACCGTCGACAGCAAGCTCGTCCCCACCAAGGCCGGCGCCGGCGAAACCGACCTGCAGGCGCGCTTCATCCGCTTCGACAACTACACTTTCCTGAAAGAAGGCGAGAAGCGGGGCAAATACTGGGTGCGCCTGTGGAACGACGGGCGCGGCAGCAACCTCGTCCTCTATCCCAATCTCAACACCAATGACGAGGCATGGCGCAACCTGATGCGCGACGCCCGATTCCGCCGCGCGCTTTCGCTCGGAAT
>DASYDA010000336.1:0-4401 GCA_036499865.1 Dongiaceae bacterium
GTCTACACCAACACCAACGTCATCCTTGAGACCCTGTAAAATGGAAGTCCCCACCTATTCCCCGCGCGAGATCGTCTCTGAGCTGGACCGCTTCATCGTCGGCCAGAACGATGCCAAGCGCGCGGTCGCCATCGCGTTGCGCAACCGCTGGCGCCGCCAGCAGCTCCCCGAGGCCATGCGCGAGGAAGTCGTCCCCAAGAACATCCTGATGATCGGCCCCACCGGCTGCGGCAAGACCGAGATCGCGCGCCGGCTGGCCAAGCTGGCGCAGGCGCCGTTCCTGAAGGTCGAGGCGACCAAGTTCACCGAGGTCGGCTATGTCGGCCGCGATGTCGAGCAGATCGTGCGCGACCTGGTCGAGATCGCCATCTCCATGACCAAGGAAAAGATGAAGCGTCAGGTGACCGCGAAGGCCGAAGGGCTCGCCGAAGAACGCGTGCTGGATGCCCTGGTCGGCAAGGAAGCCAATGCCGAGACCCGCAGCAAATTCCGCCGCATGCTGCGCGCCGGCGAACTCGACGACCGCGAGATCGAGGTCAATGTGCGGGATTCCGGCGCCGGCAACCTGCCGACCTTCGAAATCCCCGGCATGCCCGGCGCCAGCATGGGCATGATCAATCTCAATGAGGTGCTGGGCAACGCGCTTGGCGGCGGCAAGCAGAAGCCACGCCGCATGACGGTGGCGGAATCCTACGAGATCCTGATCGCGGAAGAGAGCGAGAAGCTGCTCGACCAGGAAAAGGTGACGACGGAATCCATTCGCATGGTCGAACAGCACGGCATCGTCTTCATCGATGAAATCGACAAGATCTGCGCGCGCTCGGAACGGGTCGGCGCCGATGTCAGCCGCGAGGGCGTGCAGCGCGACTTGCTGCCGCTGATCGAAGGCACCCAGGTCTCCACCAAATACGGACCGGTGAAGACCGACCATGTTCTCTTCATCGCCTCCGGGGCCTTCCATCTGGCGAAGCCTTCCGACCTGCTGCCGGAACTGCAGGGCCGCCTGCCGATCCGGGTCGAGCTCAATGCCTTGAGCCGCGAAGACATGAAGCGGATCCTGATCGAGCCGGAAGCCAGCCTCATCAAGCAATATGTCGCCTTGATGAAGACCGAGAATCTGGTGCTGGATTTCACCGAGGATGCGATCGACGCCTTGGCGGATCTCGCCACCGAGATCAATGGAAGCGTCGAGAATATCGGCGCGCGCCGGCTTCAGACGGTGATGGAGCGCCTGCTGGAAGAGGTGAGCTTCACCGCCAGCGAAAGGTCCGGCCAGACCGTGAAGATCGACGCAGCGATGGTGAAGGAAAAGGTCGCCCCGCTGGCCAAGAACACGGATCTCTCCAAGTTCATCCTGTAGTCGAGCGCGGCTCAGTGCCGCCGCGCCACCCAGACAAGACCGCGCCAAGAGCCGGGGCCTTCGTATTCCGCCACAAAGTCGCGCACGGCATCGCGCTGCAAGCGCAGCCGGGCGATCGTCGCTTGCGACCTCAGATTGTCGGCTGAAGTATAGGCCAGGACTTCCGACAGGCCGGGACGCCGGAAGGCATCGTCCAGTGCGGCTTCGGCGGCTTCGACGGCATAACCCGAGCCCCAAGCGGCCCGTTTCAGGCGCCAGCCGATGTCGAAATGCGCGCCAAGAGGATGAGATGCGTCCACCGGCATGACGCCGGCATAGCCGAGAAAATCGCCGGCCCGCGTCTCGATAGCCCAACGGCAGATACCGCGGCGATCATATGCAGCCCGATAGCGGTTGAGTTTCGCATCGCTGGCGGCACGGTCGATCGGGCCGCCATAGTCCTGCATGACCGCGGGGTCGGCATGCAGGGCGGCAAATGCATCCCGCTCGCGCACTTGCCAGGAACGAAGCCGCAGCCGCGCCGTGTCGATGATCAGCGGGGCACGTGGCATCGGCGGTCGTGTCGCACTGGGTGGCCTTATGCCCGCGTATAGAGCCAGACGCCCCAGAGGATGCCGAGGGCGATGCGGTACCAGGCGAAGGGCGTAAGGCCGTAGCGGCCGACGAATCCGATCAATCCGCGCACCACCGGGATCGCCACGATGAAAGCGGTGATGAAGCCGAGCGCAATCAGGCCGATGCCGCTGGTGGTGAGTTCGTGCCGGCTCTTGAAGAGATCGAGGACCGTCGCCCCCAGCATGGTCGGGATCGCGAGATAGAACGAGAACTCCGTGGCGACGCGGCGATCGACGCCCAGCATCTCGGCGCCGAGGATGGTGGCGCCGGCGCGCGACACCCCGGGGATCATGGCGATCGCCTGGCAGAAGCCGATGCCGAGCGCGGTTCCCATCGGCAGGCCTTCCACGGTGCGATAGCGCGGCCGAGGCGCCAGGCGCTCGATCAGCAGGATCGCGATGCCGCCCAGGACCAGGGTCGTGACCACCACCCAGGGCGAGAACAGCACGTTCTTGATGAAGTCGTGGAAGATGGCACCCAGCACCGCCGCCGGCAGGAAGGCGACGATCACGGCGAGCGCGAAGCGCCGCGCCCCGGGATCGGTGGGCAGGCCGACCAGCACGCGCCACAGCCGTCCGAAGGAGAACACCACCACGGCGAGGATGGCGCCCAGCTGGATGACGATCTCGAAGACCTTGCCGATATCGCTCTGGAAGCCCAGGAGATCGCCGACCAGGATCAGGTGACCGGTGGAAGAGACCGGCAGGAATTCCGTGAAGCCCTCGACGGCGCCGAGGATCAGGGCGGAAATCGTGTCATGGCTCATGCTGCTTTGAGGTCCTCAGGGTGGGGGAATCGAGCCATACGCGAAGCAAGTCCCGATCGCAAGTCCGGGTCGTGAGCCCGGGTCGTAAGTCTGGATCGCAACTCCGGCGATGGATTGCAGGTTCCACTGTCGTTTTCCTGTCATGAAGCCGCTTCGACGCTATTTCTGCAGCAGCTTCAGAATCGCGCGCAGCGATGCCTCATCCAATGTTGCGATCCGGTCCCGCAGGCGGTTCGCGACTTCCGTCGCCAGGACCGAGAGGCCGCCCGTATCGATGCCGGGCTTGGGATCGGAAATCGCCGCCAGCGCCTTCAGCTCGTCCACCTCTTCCCAGGCAAGATTGAAATAGGCGGCGACCTGCTGCACGAAACCCGCTTTCGGCTGGGCGCGATGCCCGTGCTCCAGCGCCGAGAGATAGGCCGACGACACTTTCAAGGCGCGCGCCATGTCCTTCAGCGCGCCGCCATGCTGTTCGCGGAGTTCACGCAGGCGCTGGCCGAAGGGGGTCACTTTGCCGGTTCTTTCTTCCGCTTCAGCAACACATAGAGCGCGCCCTCGCCGCCATGTTGGGGTTCCGCGTAGTCGAAAGCGAGAATGTTGCGGCGCAGATTTGGTTCATTCAACCAGCGCGGCACATTGGCACGGAGCACGCCGATTTTCGAACCGGTGACGCCTTTCCCGGTGATCACCAGGACGCAGCGCTTGCCGGCGGCATGAGCGCGGGAGAGGAAGTCGTTGAGGTCGTCATGGGCTTCCCGCTGGGTGCGCCCATGGAGATCGATGCGGCCTTCGATCGGCGTCTTGCCGCGGCGGAAGCGCTCCGCCTGGCGCTTGTCGATGCCGACGGAAGCGCCATGGGCGAGTTCGGCCGGCCACTTTTGCGATGCCGGTGGTTGCGATGTCGGCGGTGGGGACGGAGACGCTTTGGATGGCGCGGCCGGCTTTGCCTTGGCGGCGCGCGGCGGTGCTTTCGGCGTCGGCACGGGGGACTCGTCCGGAGTCGCGGGCTCCGATTTCCGCCGGCGTCGCAGCGGCAGCGCCGTCTTCGCCACCGATTTCCAGAGCGCCGCTTCGTCTTCGGTGATCCGGCGCCTGGCCATCAGCGTGTGGGAGAAAAAATTTCAGTGCGGGCGCGGCGCATCGACGAGCACGATATGCAGCCGCTTCGGCCCATGTGCGCCCATCAGCAGGATCTTGCCGATATCGGCGCTGCGTGAGGGGCCGGTGACCATGCTGACCGTGCGCGGCATGGCGCCATTCGTCAGATTGCCATTTTGTTTGGCACGCAGATTCGCCCAGGCCTCTTCATAAGTGCCGACCAGCTCGTCGGCATAGATGACGGCGACATGGGTCTCAGGCAGGAAATGCAAGGTGTTCGGCGTCTCGGCGCCGGAATGCACCACGAGGGTGCCGGTCTCCGCGACACCCGCGAGGACCGGCGTCACCGAAGTCACATCCGTGCCGTTGCTGGCGCCGGAACTGGTCTCCAGCATGGGCTGGCTCTTCCAATCAAGGGCGCCGATGCGGGGATCCGGCGCCAGGCGCAGCCGCGGCGGCAGATTGCGGCTGCGCAGATATTCCGCGATGGCCGCCGGCACATCGGCGGCGCTGGCGACTTCCGCCACGGTGGCGGAAGCGGCTTCCGCCTGCTTGCGGAAGA
>DASYDA010000337.1:0-1526 GCA_036499865.1 Dongiaceae bacterium
CGGAGCGGGATAGGCCGGCTGTGGCTGTGGCTGCGGCGCAGCATAAGTCTGAGCCAATTGGGTGTTGTTGCCGTTGGTGGTCATGCATTGCTGATAGGCGACGTCGTAGCTCTGCTGGACGCCGCCCGCGGAAATCGCGGCGTTGTCCATGCCGGCCGAGGTTCCTGTCAGCAGGCCCGCACCGCCGCCAATGGCCGCTCCGGCCGCCGGATTGCCGAAAGCGGTCCCGATCAAGGCACCCGCGGCGGCGCCGACCAGGGTGCCGACCACCGCGCTTCCCACCGCCGATTGGTTCGCGGCGGCACCCGGTGAGATGCCGGTGCGGGAATCGGCGAATTGGCGGCAGGTGGCGTCATCCTGCTGGAATTGCGCGAGAGTTTTCCCCTGACCCGGCATCGCCGGCATGCTGGGGCCGGTCGGCGCTTCCGAAATGCAGGCGCTGAGGCTGAACAGGCAAAGGATGGCCACGCCCAGTTTGGTCCGGGCGAGATGCTTGGGATTGATGAATGACGTGTGCATGCTTCTTATGACCGGGAAAACCCACACATATAATCTGCTCTTTGTTACACGGAACTGCATCCCGAATCCGGCGCAATCGCGAAAAATTGTTTGCCGGAACCTTACGGAATTCGAGCGCAGTTTCCGTGTTACCCGCGAAAGAGCTGTCGCATGAAAGCCATATAAGGTTCTTCGGTATTTCTGCGCCTTGCCTTCATGAAGCCCCGGGCATCGCCGCCGGCCGGGCAGTCGGTCGATAAAGAGCCGCCCGGAGCCCTTGCCGATGCCCGGGGAGCCACCCGTCATCAGGACCGTTTAAGCCGTCGGGTCCTCAGGAGAAATCGGTCGATTTCGTCACCGATTCCCAGGCGCTGAGATCGGCGTTCAGCGCATCGAGCTTTTCATGGACGAGCCGCCAGGCATCGTTGCCGAGCAGCAGGTGGTGAGGCGGATTCTTGGATTCCACCAGTTTCAACATGGCTTGCGCCGCCTTCGCGGGATCGCCGGCCTGCTTGCCGCTGTTCTCCTGCCGGCGCTTGCGCAAGGGCTCGAAAACCGCGTCGTAATCCGGGATCGACCGCTTGACGCGCACCAGGGAACGGCCGGCCCAATCGGTGCGGAAGCCGCCTGGCGCCACCGCGGTGACGGCGATGCCGAGATCCTTCACTTCCTTGCCGAGGCTTTCCGAGATGCCTTCCAGCGCGAACTTGCTGCCGTGATAGAAGGAGACGCCTGGGAAGGTGACGAGGCCGCCCATCGAGGTGATGTTGAGAATATGGCCGGAGCGGCGCTTGCGCATATGGGGCAGCACCGCCTGGATCATCGCGACGGCACCGAACACGTTGACGTCGAACTGGTACTTCAACTCTTCGAGGGTGGATTCCTCCACCGTGCCCTCATGGCCATAGCCGGCATTGTTCACCAGCACGTCGATCGCGCCGATTTCTTTTTCGATCTTATCCACCGCCGGCTTGATGGCGGGGGTATCGGTCACGTCCAGGACGACCGCGAAGGCGCTGCCTGGTTTC
>DASYDA010000338.1:0-6763 GCA_036499865.1 Dongiaceae bacterium
GCGCAATTGAGGTTGGGCCGCAGCCGGCTGGTATAGGCGACGCCCGATCCATCGGCATGCCGGTCGTAGAGCGAGCCGCCGAGCTCCGGATGCTCGTACAAATAGAGATCGATATGGCCGAATTGCAGCAGCCGCCCCATCTGCAATTCCGCGCCCCGCGCGGTGATGTGCTCGGTATGATTGGCGTAAGCGAGATAGGAGGCGGTCGGCACCAGCAACGCGATATCCGGCCGCTTGCCGCGTGTTTTCGCGAGGCGCGGCGGTCGCACGAAGAAGGCGATATAGGATTCTCGGGTCGCCGATGCGTCGCTCTCGCCGCAGCTGACGTGCAATGCGTAGGGGCCGCTCGGCAGGTCATCCGGAATCGCGAGCGAAACCGAGGTTTCCCACCCGGCGTCGTAGACGTCGTCATGGTGGAAATGGACGGCGCCGTAATGGTCCGGCTGCCGCGCCCAGTTATGCTCCTCGCCGGTCCAGTTCCAGCCTTTCATGCCGCGGGTCGGAAGCTGGTGCAGCGTGCCATGCAATTTCGCCGGACCGACATCGAGCGCCGTCACGCCGGAGATCTCCTTGGAGAAATCCCAGCGCGCGATGATCTTCGGCGCCTCGGTCACGGGATCGGCTTCCAGCAGCGTCTTGTGGAGTTCGGCCGGCCGCACACCCTCGCAGAGGATCGGCCCATCGATCTTGCCGTCGAAATGCGCGCCGATGGTACCGCCTGTTTCCGGGCAGCCCGCCAGGAAAAGCGGCGCCGGAACCGCCGCCGGTGCGACCTTTACCCCGGCTTCGACATGTGCCCGATCGTCGATCTGCGCATAGTGCCCGACCGGGGCCTGGTCGAGCACTATGGATCGCGCCGCCGGATCGATGCTGATTGCGACCGCATACCATTGCCGCACCAGCATGGCCTTGCCGCTCGCCACCGTCGCTGTTCCGTCGCGCCCATCGCCGAGGGTCACGGAAAGCTGGCCTTGATCGACCTCGATCCGGAAGCCGCTTCCGGCCTTCGGATCCCATTGCGCCAGCAAGGTTTGATGCGGTCGCTCCGGCAAGGTTGGCCAGATCATGGCGAAGAAGGTGAAGGGCGCTTTCGCCAAAGCCGGCGCATGCTCCACCCGCATATAGGAGCCGGCATCGATCCGTTGCGGCTTCCCGGCATGGCGCCCGTCGATCTTCGTCGGCACGGAGCGGAACTTCAAACCAGGCCCGGCGGGATTGGCGTCGCCATGGATCACGCGGACGATCCGCGCGTCGAAATGCGATCCCTCTTCGAGCGAGATCTTGAACGCGATCTCTTCGCCCGGCGCCACGGAATAGCGGTCCGGATAGCCTAGGATTTTCAGCATGAGGAAAGCCTGTCGGAGAAAGTGGAAGGGATCGCGGTCAGTCGCGGAAGGGCAGATTGATCGCCTCGCCGGTGAGCTTGCGCCAGCGCCGGCGGAACACTTCCCATTCCGCTTCCTCGCGGCTGGTAAAGACGGGGGTGTCCTCGATCGCGACCGGATCGGCACGGCTGGCCGGCATCTCGCCCAGCACCCATTCGGCGAAGGGCTTGCGGCAGACCAGGATCACCTGCCGGCCGCTGGGGTCCTGTCGCATCACGGTGAGCAGGCGCGCGAGGCCGGGGCTATGCGCGCCGATCGGCTGTTTGCGGAATTCCTCGATATATTCCCGATCGGTCGCGGGATTGATCTGATAGCCCACCGGTTCTCCTCACTCCTTGGGGTTGCCTCGCCGCGCCGTCCAGCGCCCGGCCGCCACATTCGGAACCGGCAGCAGAACCGGCCGCCGGCGGCGCACCGACTTCGCGGGCTTCACGCCGTAAAGCTGTTTCGCGGCCTCGATGATGACGGCGCCGGCCAGGCCCGGCAGCCAGTTTCCCGCGAAACGCTCCCAGCCGGGCGCGCCGGAAAGCCAGGCTCTGGAACGCAACGGGAGGAAATGCAGCGCCCGCGCCGTTTGCAGCGGCGTAAAGGAGGTGCTGCGCAGCAGGCGGGAAAGCTGGCCGGAGGAATAAGGCTGCCCGAATCCCAGAGGCGTGCGCTCGGTCAGCGCCCAGATGCTGCGGCGGCTTGGCACCACCACCATCAGCCGGCCGCCACCGGAGAGCACGCGCCAGGCCTCGCGGAGCATGTCGCCGGGATGCTCGCTGGATTCCAAGGCGTGCACCATGAGCACGCGGTCGATGGAATAATCCTGGAACGGCAGCTCGGTCTCGTCGGAGAAGGCGACCAGATTGCGCCGGCCCTCCGGCCAATGGATGATGCCCTGGCCGGAGGGCATCACCGCCAGGACGCGCTCGGCCTCCTCCATGAACGGGGTGAGATAGGGTGTTGCGAAACCGAGGCCCAGCAAAGACTGCCCGGCGATGTTCGGCCAGAGCGCGCGAATCCGCGCCATCAGCAGCCGGCGCGTTACCGCGCCCAGCGACGTCTGGTAGAAGTCATGAAGATCGACGACATCTTGCCACATGATCGATCACTCGCATTCGAGAAGGTTGATTATGGCACAACCGCTGCTATCGTCAGCGGCAGAATTTTAAGGATTCGCTAACATGGAACCGCTGCAGATCGAACTCGTGCCGATGCTGAAGGATAACTACGCCTATCTCATCCACGACCGGGCAAGCGGCGCCACTGCGATCCTCGACCCTTCCGAGGCGGAACCCGGCCTTGAAGCCGCGGCTGGGCGGGGCTGGAAGCTCAGCCATGTGCTCGACACCCATCATCACAACGATCATTGCGGCGGCAATCTCGGATTGAAACAGGCGACCGGAGCCAAAATCGTCGGCCCGGCCTACGATAAGGAACGCATTCCCGGCATCGATGTTCCGGTGGACGAGAAGAGCGGCTTCGATTTCGCCGGCCACCGCGCCGACGTGCTGTTCATCCCCGGCCACACCAAGGGCCATATCGCCTTCCACTTCCCGGATTCGAAGGCCGTCTTCTGCGGCGATACCCTGTTCTCCATCGGCTGCGGCCGCATGTTCGAGGGCACGCCGGAGGTAATGTGGCCCTCGCTGCTGAAGCTCCGCGCCTTGCCGGACGACACGCGGATCTATTGCGGCCACGAATACACCGAGGCGAATATCCGCTTCGCGCTCCACGCCGATCCCGACAATGCGGCATTGAAGAAGCGCGCCGCCGAGGTGGAGCGGCTGCGCGCCGAGGGGAAGCCCTCCATCCCCGCCATTCTCGGCGATGAGAAGCAGAGCAACCCTTTCTTGCGCGCCGACAAGCCCGAGCTGATGAAGCGCTTCGGCGGCGGCGATCGTCCGCCGGCGGAAATCTTCGGCGCCATCCGCGCCGCGAAAGATCGGTTTTAACTTCCAATTTGGTGAACCAACGATGATGAAACTCCGCTATTCCGTCACCAGCCCCTTCGTGCGCAAGGTCGTGGTGACCGCGATTGAGACCGGCCAGGACCAGGAGATCGACCGCACCCCGACCAACACCGCCGATCCGGCTTCGGGACTTTCGGTGGACAATCCGCTGAACAAGGTGCCGGCGCTGCTGCTGGATGACGGAACCAGGCTCTATGATTCCGCGGTCATTTGCGAATATCTCGACAGCCGCAAGGGCGGGCGGATGTTTCCGGCGGCCGGTCCGGCGCGCTGGACGGCATTGCGCCGCCAAGCCCTTGCCGATGGGATGATGGACGCCGCTTTGCTGCGCCGCTACGAAACGCAGCGGCCGGAAAACCTGCGCTCCGCCGAATGGGACAAAAAGCAGGCGCTGAAGGTCAGCCAGGGGCTGAATGCGCTGGAAGGCGAAGCGTCGGATTTCGGCGATGTTTCCGACATCGGCACGCTGACCGTCGCGGTGATGCTCGATTATCTCGATTTCCGCTTCAAGAGCGACGCTTGGCGCGAAGGCTGCCCGTCGCTCGCTGCCTGGTATGAGACCTTCTCGAAGCGTCCCTCGCTGCAGGCGACCCGACCGAAGGACTGATCGTCTCAGCCCCCGCCTCCAAGTTGGGGGCGGGTCGGGGTGGGGGTTGCTCTCTCCGCGAATCGGTGAGGCTCTTCGAGCCGCTAATTTTCCTTCTTTTCCTTCTTCTGCCGTGCCTCATAGGTCTGCAAATGGCAGAATGCGGCGCGCAGCAGCCGGTGCTCGGTTCCGAAGCCGACCGCCCGCCGCAGCATGTCGCCGATGATATGCTCCGCTTCAACCCGCTTGCCGGCTTCGAGGTCGCGCAGCATCGAGGCGGTGAAACTGGAATTCGGATCGAAGAGCAGCTTGCGGATCGCCGCCAGATATTCGGCGCTGGGCGGATAGCCGGATTTCGCGGCGACCGCGATGGTCTCCTGCAGGAAATCCTCCATCAGCGCGGAACCGTCTCGCGTCGCCATGATCGCACCGATCGAGCCGCGCATCAGCGTCGTCATGCCGGCCAGCGTCGCCAGCATCACCCATTTGTCCCACAAGGTCTGATCGATGGGGTCGATGCGCTTGCTGCTGAACTTCGCGCGCAAGGTGGCGACGGTGAGGGCGTCCAGCACCGGATCGACCTCGATCGCATTCGGTTGGTCGTGCAGGCGGCCGAACACCATGCGCGCCATGGAATCCAGATGCTCGATCTCGCCATCCTCGTTCATCCGCGCCGGAATCTGGCAGACACCCGCCACCACCCGGCCATGCCCCAGCCGGTCGCGCAGGCGATCGATATGCGCCATCCCGTTCAGCACCGGCAGCGCGATGGCGCCGGCATCGACATGGGGCGCGATCGTCTCGATGGCGTCATCGAGGTCATAGGCCTTGCAGGTCACCAGCACGACGTCGAAGGGTTCTCCGGCATCGGTCTCGAAGGGGAGATGGTCATGCGCGCCGATGGTTTTCACCTTGAGATGGGCGTCGCCGGCCGGGCTCTTGATCACCAGCCCGTGCTTCGCCAGGCGCTTCGCGCGCTGGGGCCGCACCAGGAATGTCACATCGACCCCGGCCTCCGCCAGCCGTCCGCCGAAATACCCGCCGATCGCCCCGGCGCCCAGAACCAGAATGCGCATGCTGCCTTTCCCGCTGTCGCTGGAAATAGATCATAGCGGGATCACGCGCCACGCGTCACCCGCGGACTTGTGCGCCGGTGTGACTCTCTTTATCCGTCATGCCCGGACTTGGTCCGGGCATCCACGCCTTTCGTTCGTCGCGCGTCCAAGGCGTGGATCCCCGTGCCAAGCACGGGGATGACGGAAGGAGGAGAGGCCTCGCCCCTAAAGCTTATCCCTGAGCACGTACCACAGCATCGCCAGCACCAGCAGCGGGTGGCGCAGCATCGTGCCGCCGGGAAATGTTCGATGGTCGATGCCGGCAAAGACGTCGAAGCGTTCGGCGGTGCCGGCCATGGCCTCGGCGATCAGCTTGCCGGCGATGCCGGTGGTGGCGACACCCTGGCCGGAATAGCCATGGGCATAGAAGATGCGCCCCACGCGCCCGAGATGCGGCAGGCGCGACATGGTGATCGCCAGCATGCCGCCCCAGCCGTAATCGATGCGCTTCGAGGTCAATTGCGGGAAGACCCGCAGCATATAGGGCTTCACGAAAGCCGGGATGTCGGCGGGTTCTTCCGTGGTGTAACGCTCGCCGCCGCCGAACAGCATGCGGTTGTCGGCGGTGACGCGGTAGTAGCTCACCACGAATTTGGTGTCGCAGGCGCAAGAGCCGCTGGAGATGAGTGCCCGCGCTTCCGCTTCCGGCATCGGCTCGGTGGTGATGATGAAATTGGCGATCGGCATGATCTTGCCGGCGATGCGCGGCTCCAGGCCGCCGAGATAGGCGTTGCAGCCCAGCACCGCGTAATCCGCTTCGACCTTGCCCTTCGGCGTCGTCACGGTGACCTTGCCGCCCGCTTCCTCGATCTTAGTGGCCGGCGTTCCCTCGAAGACCTGCACGCCGGCTTGGCGCGCCGCCTCCGCAAGGCCGAGCGCATAGTTAAGCGGATGCAGATGCCCGCCACCGCTATCCATGATGCCGCCGTGATAGATATCGCTGGCGATCTCGCCGCGGATGGCTTTGCGATCCAGAAACCGCGCCTTGCCATAGTTCATCTCGCGCTCAAGGCAGGCGATCTCCTTCTGCATCCAGCCGATATCGCCGCGTTTGCTGGCGAGGGTCATGGTTCCGGAGCGGAGATCGCAGGCGATCGCGTGCTTCTCGACACGTTCTTGGATGATCGACCGCGCTTCCTCGGAAAGATCGAACAAAGCCTTGGCCCGTGCCTTGCCGAACTTCGCGATCAGCTCCATCGGGCTCTTGCGCAAGCCGGTATTGATCTGTCCGCCGTTCCGCCCCGATGCCCCCCAACCGATCCGGTTGGTCTCGACCAGCGCCACTTTGTAGCCGCGCTCCACCAGGTTGAGCGCCGCCGACAACCCCGTGAAACCGCCACCCACCACGCAGACATCGGCGCGGATGGATTCCCTCAGCTCCGGAAACCGCACATACGCGTTCGCCGTCGCGGCGTAGTAAGAGCCAGTCGAGTGCTTCAGATTGAACTGCATGCCGTTTCTTCAGTCGGTCGATTTGGCGGCAGCCGGAAAATTGCGGAAGCGGTTCGGGCGATGCCGAGGCTTCCTTCCGTCATGCGCGGGCGATGACACTGCCCGACGCACGTGGTTTCAACAAGCCCCGTCCAGCAGCCGGTAGTGCGCCGCCCGTGCCACGGCCTGCACGCGGTTGCGGGCGCCGAGCTTCCGGATCGCGGATTTCAGATGCAGCATCACCGTCGCCACGGAACGGTCCAGCTTGAAGGCGATCTGCTTGGCGGT